>JAFUST010000096.1 GCA_017467535.1 Prevotella sp.
AAAAAAATAACATTTATCGTGCGTATTTAAAAAGATTTGTGTAATTTTGCAGCCCGTTAGCCCCCTAAGTCAGTGGGATGGGGGTCTGAAGAGTCTTCCTTTTCGACAATACAAAGAAATAACATTAATAAATAACAACAGGCGGTCGTTCAGACCCCCACCCCCCTAACTTAGGGGGCAAAAAACAGTAATAAAGCAATGAAAAGAACATTTCAGCCGCACAATCGTCGCCGCGTGAACAAGCATGGTTTCCGCGAGCGTATGGCCACCAAGAATGGCCGTCGCGTCCTGGCTTCACGCCGCGCAAAGGGCCGCAAGAAGTTAACCGTTTCTGACGAGAACCACGGTAAGTAAATCCGTGCTCGCCGAAGCATAGAGTTATCACCCGAATGTGACTTACGTTGCATTCGGGTGTAATTTTTCTCCGAAAAAACATTGCCGACTGAGATATTTTTCGTAACTTTGCAACAAATTATGTAGAGAACGCTGAAATAGACATGAGCATTAAGGATTTTGCAAACAAACTGAAGGCACCTTTCCTGTGGATCAATCTGCTGGCGATGGCTGCGGTCATCGTGCTGCTGTGCTTCGGTGTCATCTGGGGACTGGATCTTTACACCAATCATGGCGAAGGCGTGGAGGTGCCGGACTTCATCGGTAAGAACTATACCCGCGCCATTGAGGTGGCAGAGGAAAAAGGACTGATGCTGGTGGCCAACGACTCCACCTATATCAAGGAGATGCCTGCCGGATGTGTGGTCCTGCAGCAGCCGGTGTCCGGTTCGCAGGTGAAGGAGGGCCGCACCATCTATGTGACCATCAACTCGCTGACGCTGCCCCGAGTGGCCATCCCCGACCTGATTGACAACAGCAGTTACCGAGAGGCCCAGGCCAAACTGCTGGCACTCGACTTCGTGGTGCTGCCGCCGAAACTCGTTGAAGGCGAGAAGGACTGGGTGTACGGCATCCAGTGCGACGGTCGCAGCCTGGCCTCCGGCGACCTGGTAGCCAAGGAGTCTCACCTGACGCTACTCATCGGCAATGGTCTGGTGGGTGAGGAGGCCGACATGGACGAATATCTGGAAGACTATGGCTTGGGGCGCATCAGCGACGAGCCAGACGATATGGAGGAAGTGACGGAACTTCCGATTTCCACAGAATAAGTTACTATGGAGAGTTTTGACGACGAGGAACTGCTGATTGAGAATGGCATCGACCCAGAAGGTGATGCCGACGGCCAACTCTACGAGCACTTGCGGCTGGAGGTGGATCGTGGGCAGGTGCCATTGCGCATCGACAAATACCTGACCGAGCACACGCAGCACTCTTCGCGCAACCGCATCCAGCAGGCTGCCGATGCAGGTTTTCTCTTTGTCAACGACCGCCCCGTCAAGAGTAATTATAAGGTTCGTGCGGGCGACATCATCACCCTGAAACTGGACCGTCCCCACTTCGACACGACCATTGAGCCGGAAGACATTCCGCTGGACGTGCGTTACGAGGACGATGACCTGATGGTGGTTTTCAAGCCCGCCGGGATGGTGGTTCACCCCGGCTGCGGCAATTTCCACGGCACCCTGGTGCATGCCATCGCCTGGCATCTGCGCAACCTGCCTACCTACGACCCCAACGATCCGCAAGTGGGACTGGTGCACCGCATCGACAAGGACACCAGCGGACTGCTGGTGGTGGCCAAGACCCCTGAAGCCAAGTCGGACCTGGGCAAGCAGTTCTTCCGCCACGACACCCACCGCAGTTATGTGGCCCTGGTATGGGGCAACTTCGTGGAGGACGAGGGGCGTATCGAGGGCAACATCGGCCGCGACCCTAAGGACCGATTGCGCATGGATGTCTTTCCACCAGACTCTGAGATTGGCAAACCTGCCGTCACCCACTACCGGGTGCTGGAGCGTTATGGCTACACCACGCTGGTGAAATGTCGGTTGGAGACGGGACGCACCCATCAGATCCGTGCCCACATGAAGCACATCGGCCATCCACTCTTTGCCGACGAGCGCTATGGCGGCGACCAGATTCTGCGCGGCGAGCGAACGGCCAGTTACAAGGCCTACATCCAGAACTGCTTCCGCCTCTGTCCGCGTCAGGCCCTGCATGCCCAGACACTGGGATTCGTCCATCCCACCACCAGGCTGCAGATGGACTTCACCAGCGACCTGCCCGACGACCTGAGTGCCTTGATAAATAAATGGAGAAATAGACTTAGCCTCCTAAGTTAGGGGGATGGGGGTCTGAACAGGCGCAGATCCCTTATAATGTTAAACTAAGAAATAGAGAGTCTGGTAAACGCTTGTTCAGACCCCCATTCCCCTAACTTAGGGGGCAAAGATATGAAACAGCAAAAGCGCATGATAGCCATCGTCTGTGGTGGCGACTCTTCAGAGCACGATGTGTCCCTGCGTTCCGCACAGGGTCTGTATTCCTTCTTCGATAAAGACCGCTACGATGTCTATATCGTCGACGTGAAGGGCACCGACTGGCAGGTGGAACTGCCCGATGGCACCACATCGCGCATCAACCTCAACGACTTCTCATTCAAAGAGAATGAGCAGAACCGCCATTTCGACTATGCTTATATCACCATCCACGGCACCCCTGGTGAGAATGGCATCCTGCAGGGCTATCTCGACCTGGTGCATATCCCCTATAGCACCAGCGGCGTGCTGGTGGAGGCCCTAACCTTCGACAAGTTCATGCTCAACCAGTATCTGCGTGGCTACGGCGTGAAGGTGGCCGAGAGCGTGCTGGTGCGCCGTGGCCAGGAGCGCCAGATCAGCAAGAAGGACATCATCGACATCGTCGGCATGCCCTGCTTTGTCAAGCCTGCCAACGACGGCAGTTCGTTCGGTGTGTCGAAGGTGCGCAAGCCCGACCAGTTGGCCGCCGCCATGCGTAAGGCGATGATGGAGAGCGACGAGGTGATGATCGAGCAGTTCCTCGACGGTACCGAGATCACCGTGGGCTGCTACAAGACGAAGCAGAAGACGGTGGTGCTGCCCGTGACGGAAGTGGTGACCAAGAATGAGTTCTTCGACTACGATGCCAAGTATAATGGTCAGGTGGACGAGATCACCCCGGCCCGCATTCCCGACGAGTTGGCCAAGCGGGTGCAGGACCTCACGTCAGCCATCTACGATATCCTGCACTGCAACGGCATCATCCGCATCGACTACATCATCACCAAGGGCGAGGATGGCAGCGACGTCATCAACATGCTCGAGATCAACACCACGCCCGGCATGACCGCCACCAGTTTCATTCCTCAGCAGGTGCGTGCCGCCGGCCTCACCATGACCGAGGTGCTGACTGACATCGTGGAGAACCAGTTCTGAGTGAAGAGTGAAAAGTGAAGAGTGAAGAATTTGCTGCCGCCTATGGATTACAAGGACAAATTAAATGAGTTCGATGAGATCAGGCCGTATGAGCCAGAGGAGATGAAGCAGGCCTTTGAGGATCTGCTGAAGGACCGTCAGTTCAACCTCATCATGAAGGGCTTTGCCCCCTGGCTGCCTAAGTTTGTGCGCAACGGGCTGCTGCGGCTGGCTTTCGTGGGTGTCAAGTCGCCGCTCGACTTCCAACTCCGTTTCATGAAACCGGTGGTGAAGTACATCATTCGCAAACATACCGACGGCACGACATTCGATGACAAGTCATTAATTGACACTGCGAATGCCAATAATTCTCAATTCTCAATTCTCAATTCTCAATGCAA
>JAFUST010000097.1 GCA_017467535.1 Prevotella sp.
GAAGGTGCCGAACTCGCTGTGGATGGTCAGCGAACGGGGGCCTTCCTCGATATGGCCGACCACCTGGGCGTCGATGTTGAACGAACGGGAGATGGCGATGACCTGCTCGGCTACCTCGGGGCGCACGTAGATCTCCATGCGATGGCCCATGTTGAACACCTGATACATCTCGCGCCAGTCGGTGCCGGAGCACTCGTGGATGGCCTGGAAGAGCGGTGGCACGGGGAACATATTGTCCTTCACCACGCGGCAGTTGTCGCCCACGAAGTGGAGCACCTTCGTCTGTGCGCCGCCGGTGCAATGCACCATACCGTGAATCTCGGGGCGCAGTTCGTCGAGGAGGCGCTTGATGACAGGGGCATAGGTGCGGGTGGGGGAGAGCACCAGTTGGCCCATGTCGACGGGTAAACCGTCGACCACTGACGTGAGTTCGTATTTGCCGCTGTACACCAGTTCGTCGGGGACGGCGTGGTCGAAACTCTCGGGATATTTCTCGGCCAGATACTTGGCGAAAACATCGTGGCGGGCGGAGGTGAGGCCGTTGCTGCCCATGCCGCCGTTGTAGCGGTGCTCGTAGGTGGCTTGACCTGTGGAGGAGAGGCCCACGATGACGTCGCCCGGACGGATGTTGGCATTGTCAATCACATCGCTGCGCTTCATGCGGCAGGTGACGGTAGAGTCGACGATGATGGTGCGGACGAGGTCGCCCACGTCGGCCGTCTCACCGCCTGTCGGCCAGATGCCGATGCCCATCTCGCGCAGTTCGGCGAGCAGTTCGTCGGTGCCGTTGATGATGGCTGAGATGACCTCGCCCGGCACGAGCATCTTGTTGCGGCCGATGGTAGAGGAGACGAGGATGTTGTCCACGGCACCCACGCAGAGCAGGTCGTCGGTGTTCATCACGATGGCATCCTGGGCGATGCCTTTCCACACGGAGAGGTCGCCCGTCTCTTTCCAGTACATATAGGCGAGGCTCGACTTGGTGCCTGCGCCGTCGGCGTGCATGATGTTGCAGTACTCAGGGTCGCCGCCCAGAATGTCGGGTATGATCTTGCAGAAAGCCTGCGGGAAGATACCCTTGTCGATGTTCTTGATGGCGTTGTGAACGTCCTCCTTGGCGGCACTCACGCCGCGCATCATGTATCTGTTGTCCATTTCTTACTTTTTTACCGTTTCACGTTTTTTACTTTTCCTTTCCGTTCCAGAACTCCCACGAGGCAAAGGCCTGCAGGAGCAGCATCTCCAAACCGTTCTTCACGCTGGCCCCTTGCTCGGCTCCGCGCTTCATGAAAAGCGTCTCGTCGGGGTTGTAGATCAGGTCGTAGAGGATGTTGTTCTCGTTCAGGGCCTCGTAGGGCAGCAGGGGGCATTCCTCGGTCTTGGGGAACATACCCACGGGGGTGCAGTTGACGATGACATTATACTCCTGAACCACCTCGGGCGTGATGTCCTCGTAGCAGATGGTCTCCGGCCGACGGTAACGGCTCACGTAGACAGTCTCCAATCCCAGCGACTTCAGACCATAGTTGACGGCTTTCGATGCGCCGCCAGTGCCCAGGATGAGCGCCTTCTGGTGGTGCTTCTCCAGCATGGGCTCGATGCTCTGCGTGAAGCCGATGACATCGCTGTTGAAGCCTTTCAACTTGATGTTGTTGCCCTCATGGGTCACGCGAATCACATTGACGGCACCGATGGCACGGGCCTCAGGGCTGATCAGGTCCAAAAACTCCATCACCTTCTCCTTGTAGGGGATGGTCACGTTGAGTCCCTTCAGTTCGGGATTCGAATCCAGCACTTCGATGAGGTTCTCGATGTTGGGAATCTCGAAGTTCATATACTTGGCATTGATGCCCTCATCGGCAAACTTCTGGTTGAAGTAACTGATGGAGAACGAATGCCCGAGCGGATAGCCAATGAGTCCGTACTTGTCCATGTTGTTATAGGTTTATTTGGTTGCGAAATACATCGTGCAGATGCCGAAGGTGAGGCGCTTGAAGCCCGCATCCTTGAATCCTGCCTGCTTGAGAATATCCTTCATGCGCTCCCCCTGAGGGAAGGCCTCGATGGTCTTCGTCAGATAGGAGTAGGCGCTGGTGTCCTTGGAGATGAGCCGTCCGGAGAGGGGCAGCACCGTGTGGGAGTAGATGTGGAACAGTTGCTTCATGGGAAACGACACGGGCGTGGTCAGTTCCACGATGCTCAGGTGGCCGCCGGGCTTCAGCACGCGGCACATCTCCCTGAGCCCCTTGTCCAGATCGGCAAAGTTGCGGATGCCGAAGGCCGCCGTCACGGCGTCGAAGGTAGCGTCGGCGTAGGAGAGGTTGAGGCAGTCCTCCTTGGCAAAGGAGATGGTGTCCTGCAGCCCCAGTTGGCCGACCTTCTGCCGTCCGATGTCCATCATGCCCTCGCTGATGTCGGCTCCGATGAGTTGCGCCGGCTTCAGCATCTGTGCGGCGAGGATGGCAAAGTCGCCCGTGCCCGTGGCGATGTCGAGCATCGTCTGCGGGCGGTAGGGAGCCAGTTGGCCGATGGCCTTGCGGCGCCATCCGCGGTCGATGTTCCACGAGAGGCGGTGGTTCAGTTTGTCGTAACTGGGGGCGATGTTGTCGAACATCTGCTCCACCTGCTGCGCCTTCTCGCCTTCGTGGTAGGGGTTGATCTTTTCCTGCTGGTACATCTGCTTCCTTTGGGTGATGGGGGTTGCGACGGGGTCGCAACATACGGTACCTCTTTATCTGGTCTTGAGCCACTGGCTCACGTTCTGCTCGATGCGGGCAGCGATGTCGCCTGTCTCCTCGGCACGGTTGAAGGGGGTGCCGGTGATGTGCTCGTAGAGTTCGATGTAGCGCTCCGAGACGCTCTCGGCATAGGCGTCGGTGATCTCGGGCATCACCTGTCCGGGCTCGTTCATGAAGTTGTGCTCGATGAGCCACTGGCGCACGAATTCCTTCGACAACTGGCGCTGGGGCTCGCCCTTACGGAGTTTCTCCTCGTAGCCGTCGGCATAGAAGTAGCGGCTGGAGTCGGGCGTGTGGATCTCGTCGATGAGGTAGACGCGGCCGTCGCGCTTGCCGAACTCATACTTCGTGTCCACGAGGATGAGGCCCCGCTTGGCGGCAATCTCCTGACCGCGGGCAAAGATGCGGCGCGTGTAGTCTTCCATCACGGCGTAGTCCTCTGCCGACACGAGGCCCTGGGCGATGATCTCCTCGCGCGAGATGTTCATGTCGTGACCCTCGTCGGCCTTGGTCGTCGGGGTGATGATGGGCTCGGGGAAGCGCTCGTTCTCCTTCATGCCGTCGGGCAGGCGCACGCCGCAGAGTTCGCGGCAGCCGTTCTTATACTCGCGCCAGGCAGAGCCGGTCAGGATGGAGCGGATGATCATCTCTACGCGGAAACCCTCGCACTTCAGGCCTACCGTCACCATCGGGTCGGGCGTGGCCAGTTTCCAGTTGGGGCAGATGTCGGTGGTGGCATCCAGGAACTGGGCGGCAATCTGGTTGAGCACCTGTCCCTTGAAGGGGATGCCCTTGGGCAGCACCACGTCGAAGGCCGAGATGCGGTCGGTGGCCACCATGACCATCAGGTCGTCGTTGATGTTATACACGTCACGTACTTTGCCGTGATACACACTCTTCTGTCCCTCGAAGTGGAAGTCAGTCTTTGTTAATGCTTTCATTGTTCTTATATTCTTTGTCGTAATTCTCGTATGCGTTGACGATGCGCGTCACCAGTTTGTGGCGCACGATGTCCTTTCCGTTGAGGTTGACCACGCCGATGCCTTCCACATTATTTAATATGTGGAGGGCCTCGATGAGGCCGCTCTTCTGCGAGTGGGGCAGGTCAATCTGCGTCATGTCGCCGATGATGATCATCTTGGTGTTCCATCCCATGCGGGTGAGGAACATCCGGATCTGCGCCGGCGTGGTGTTCTGTGCCTCGTCCAGTATGACCACCGCGTCGCTCAGCGTGCGGCCGCGCATGAAGGCCAGCGGTGCTATCTGTATCTGGTGCTTCTCCATCATGTCCTGCAGTTTCACCTGCGGTATCATGTCCTCCAGCGCGTCGTAGAGCGGCTGCAGGTAGGGGTCTATCTTGTCCTTCATGTCGCCGGGCAGGAAGCCCAGTTTCTCGCCCGCCTCGACGGCCGGTCGCGAGAGGATGATCTTCTTGGCCGTCTTGTCCTTCAGCGCCTTGACGGCCAGTGCTATCGAGAGGTAGGTCTTGCCCGTGCCGGCAGGCCCCACGGCGAAGACCATATCGTTCTCCTGGTAGGCGTCTATCAGCCGCTGCTGGTTCTCGCTGCGGGCCTTGATGGGGCGGCCGCTGGTGGAGTAGACCACCACGCCATCGGGCACCTGCTCGCGCGTGCGCTTGCCCTTCACGATGTCGAGTATGTCCTCTTCGGTCAGCGTGTTGAAGCGCACCACGTGCTGGCGCAACTTCTCGCTGCTATCCTCGAAGGCGGCCATCTGCTCCTCGTCGCCCATGATGCGCATCACGTTGTCGCGCGCCACGATGCGCAGTTTGGGGTAGAGTGCCCTCAGCATCTGCAGATGCGCATTGCCCACCCCATAGAATACCACGGGGTCGATGTCCTCTAAAACGATATGCTTCTCTATCAAAACTTCTTATTAAAAATATACGTATTTTCTTATTTCGCCTGCAAAATTACGAAATAAGTGAGAGAAAAACGAATAAAAAAGCCATTTTCTTTCTTTTCGGCGACACTTCTTTCACCTCAGGTAGGGATTCATGCGCACTTCCTCGGCCATCAGCGTGACGGGGCCGTGGCCGGGATAGGCCACTGTGTCGCGGGGCAGGGCGGCTATTCTGGTGGCGAGGCTCTGCTCCAACTCCTGCCACGAACCGCCGGGTAGGTCGGTGCGTCCCACGCTCATGCGGAACAGGGTGTCGCCCGTGAACACCACCTTCTCCTCGGCGCAGTAGAAGCAGAGGCCTCCCTGAGAGTGGCCGGGCGTGTGGATGACCTGCAGGCGATGAGTGCCGAAGGTGATGGTGTCGCCGTCTTTCAGCAGCGTGCCCACGGGGGGCGACTGGCGGCTGTAGCCGATGCCGAAGGCCATCTCGTCGCATTGCCTGGACAGGTCGGCTATGAAGTGGGCGTCGGCGGCGTGGATCTCGGGCTTCAGCCCATACTCGGCATAGATGACGTCGTTGCCGAAGGCATGGTCGAAGTGGCCGTGGGTGCAGAGCAGGCGGACGGGCTTCAGGGCGTTGTCCTTCAGGTAGTTGACGATGGCGCTGCGCTCGGCGTCGTAGTAGGCGCCGCAGTCGATGATGACGCACTCCTGCGTCTCGTCGCTCACCACGTAGCAGTTCTCCTGCAGCGGGTTGACTGTAAAGGTCTTGATGTTTATCATACTCATACGGGTACGTAAATGCAATGTTTCTCCTTGAACCACTCCTCCTCGAAGTAGGCGCTCAGTTCCGTGCTCTCCACGATGCGGCGGAAGGGCTGTGTCTCTGCCTGCACGTCGCCGCCCTTCAGGCAGATCACGCCGTTGGGCAGAGCGTTCTTCTGCTCCCTGGAGATGTTCTTGCGCACAATCTTCATCAGGTCGGGCAGGGGCATCACGGCGCGGCTGACCACAAACTCGTACTTGCCCTTCTCGTCCTCGCCGCGCAGGTGCTCCGGCTGGCAGTTCTCCAGGCCTATGGCGCTGCACACCTCCTGTGCCACGCGAATCTTCTTGCCCGTGCCGTCGATGAGTTTGAACGTGCAGTCGGGAAACAGGATGGCCAGTGGCACCCCGGGAAAACCGCCGCCCGTGCCGAAGTCGAGGATGGTGGTGCCGGGCTTGAAGTGGATGAAGCGGCCGATGGCCAGCGAGTGGAGCACGTGGTGCTCATAGAGGTTGTCGATGTCCTTGCGGGAGATCACGTTGATCTTCTCGTTCCATTCGTGGTACAGCGCGTCGAGGGCTCCAAACTGCTCCTTCTGCCTGTCTGTCAGTGCAGGGAAATACTTCTCAATCAGTTTCATGGCTGCAAAGGTAGTGCAAATCAGGTGAAAAACCAAATTTTTATCTGAGTTTTTCCGGGGGACGGCGCTCTGGGTGCGTGTGTCGCAAAATGTCAATGACTGCTGCTCCTCTTCGCCTCCTGATGCCTCGCACGTCTCTTTCCGATGCTCCGCAACCTTCGTCCGAATGCTTCCTTACCCCCATAAGGAACTATTGGAACGGTTGCTGCGAAACGTCGGCGGGGGTCAGAGATGCCGTTCGGACGGCCCGTCGGCGGCGTTGCGTGAGGGGTGCAGACATTTCTCGCTCGAAATGCGACGGCAAAGATACAACATCTCCATTGCGGTTTACGAATCTTTTACCGAAAATTTTCGGATTTTTTTCGTGCTGCTACAGTGCTACAGTGTTACAGTGTTACAGTTAGATTTTCCTCAATGCAATAGTCCGCAAAATATCTATATTTATATATATTTATAAATA
>JAFUST010000098.1 GCA_017467535.1 Prevotella sp.
CAGCACGCGCCTGATCTCGTCGTCACGGCCGATGACGGGATCCAGTTTGCCGCTGCGGGCCAGGTCTACCAGATTCTTGGCATACTTGTCCAGCGACTGGTAGTTGTCGTCGGCGCTCTGGCTCTGCACCCGCTGTCCGCGGCGCAGTTCGAGTATGGCCTGGCGCATATCCTTCTCGTTGGCGCCGGCGTCCTTCATCATGCGGCTGACGGTGCTGTTCACCATCAATAGAGCCAACAGTATTGGCTCACACGAGACGTATTCGTCGCCCATCTCGCGCGCCAGGTCTTCCGCCTTCTGCAGCACCTTCTGGCTGTCGTTCGAGAGGTAGGGCTCGCCGCCCTGCACGCGGGCCAGATGCTGCATCTCCTGCTGGCAGAGCAGGTCCAGTTGCTGGCTGTTCATGCCCAGTTTCTGGAAGATGAACTGCGTGATGTCCTGCGCCTTGTCGGTCAGTGCCTTCAGCAGGTGCACGGGCTCTATGGATTGCTGTCCGTTCTGCCGGGCCAGCGTGACCGCCTGTTGCACGGTCTCTTGTGCTTTGATCGTAAACTTGTCGAGTGTCATAGTTTTGCTCCTTTCTTTATTTTAATCTTCAATTTTCAATTTTCAATCTTCAATCTTCAATCATCAAACCTCGTGCCCGTGTGCTACGGGCGGACAAAATGGCAGGCGGAGCAGTCAAAATGGCATTATTCCGTTAAACTTTCCTATTTTCAGCCGTCTAAGCGAGGAAAATAGGATTTTATTCGTAACTTTGCGCTTATAAACTAATAAATGTACGCGTATGAACAAGTTGTTGTGGGCTTTCGCCCTCGTAATACTGATGCCGATGACTATGTTTGGACAGACTTACAGCGAACTATGGGACAAGGTGCTCAAGGCACGTGTAGACGACCTGCCGCAGACGGAGATAGGAGTGCTCCGCCAGATAGCCGACAAGGCCGAGCGCGAGCGCCAGTACGGGCAACTGATGAAGGCCGAGTTGGCCGAAGCGTCGGCTCAGTGCAGCGTGTCCTCCGACTCCATAGTTCCCGCCGTGGAGCGCCTCAGGCAGCGCGAGCAGCAGGCCAAGGACGAGGTGCTGCGTGCCGTCTACGATGCCGTGCTGGGCTACATATATCAGCAGAACCCTCAGCGGCTGGGCGACGATGCAGCGACCCTCTCACGCCAGTACTACGACAAGGCCCTCGAGCGCCCCGACCTGTTGGCACAAGCCAGAGACAAGGATTTCGAACCGCTGGTCACCATTGGCGATGCCAGCGAGATCTACGGCCACGATCTGCTGAGCGTCATAGCCTACGAGGCCGAACGCTACGACCTGCTGCGCGACTACTACCTGCAGCAGGGACAGAACCGCCGGGCCATGCTGATGAGCAGTCTGATGGCCCTCAGGCAAACCTGCCCCGACGAGGTGGAGCCGCTCGACGGCTCACGCTATCTGCAGCAACTGGACTCGCTCATCGGCGTCTATGCCGACCTCAGGGAGGTGGGCGAGGTGGTCGTGGAGCGCTACGACTACATGGACCAGATGACCACTGCCACCGCGCAGCAGAAGTGGGACTACCTGAACCGCGTCCTCGAGCAGTACGGCTCGTGGCCGCGCACCAACCGGTTGCGCAACAGCCGCAGCGCCCTGTCGCAGAAGTATCTGGAGACCCGCCTCATTGAGCATGTCGTCATACCCGACAAGCCGCAGACCGTCTTGCTGGAGATGAGAGGCATCGACCGCATCACCATGCACGTCTATCGGCTGAAAGCCACGGCGCAAGACGTAGACAATCTGTCGCCCACCGACGAGAAGGACTACAAGAAGATTCAGCGGCTGATGACCGAGATGCCCGAACTGCAGCAGACGCGCACCTATCAGGGCAAGCAGCCCTGGCAGGTCTCTGAGGACTCGCTCCTGCTCAGCGGGCTGCCCGTGGGCGTCTATCTGCTCACCTTCGAAACCAATATCGGCGTACAGGTGTCAGAGTCGTTCTACTACGTGAGCGACCTGCGTATGCTCTCGCAGCGCATGCCCGACAACCAGAACCGCTACGTGGTGGTCAATGCCACCAGCGGGCAGCCCGTCCGCGGCGCCCACCTGCGGCTCTCCATCTACAAAAACGGAAAAGGCCAGCAGACCGTCACGCTGACCACCAACGACCGCGGCGAGTGCCTCTACAGCACCAGCGACAACAGCGTGCGCCAGGTGTGGCTGACCACCGACAAGGACAAGGCCTGTCCGTCGCTCTCGGCCTATGGCTACTTCTCGATGTACGACAACGACCACGACGCACAGCACACCCACATCTTCACCGACCGCTCCATCTATCGCCCCGGCCAGACCGTCCATGCAGCCGCCGTCTTCTACACCACCCGCCACGGCTACCAGCATCAGGCCAACGCAGGCAAGCGCGTCACCATGCGACTCAGGAATGCCAACCACGAGGTGGTCAGCGAGCAGCAGGTGGTGACCGACGAATATGGCACCTGTGCCGCCCAGTTCACCCTGCCGCGTCAGGGACTGACGGGCCGCTTCAGCATCGAGGCTGACGGCACCCGCGAATACATACGCGTGGAGGAATACAAGCGGCCCACCTTCGAGGTGGAGATACCCGCCGTGCATGAGAACTATGCCGACGGCGACACCCTCCAGGTGACCGGCACCGCACGCTCCTATGCCGGCGTGCCTGTACAGGGCGCCAAGGTGGCGTACACCGTTGAGCGCCGCCGTGCCTTCTGGTGGATGTCCTATTCCTACTACTGGAATCAGGGCTACGTCATCGAAGGCGACGACCGTGAGCCGCTGGCCAGCGGCGAAACCATGACCGACGACGACGGCCACTTCACGGTGCCTATGCCGCTCACGGTGCCCAAGACACGCTATCCGATGTTCTACAACTTCGTGGTCGTGGCCGATGTGACCGATCAGGCCGGAGAGACCCATCAGGCCGAACTGTCGGTGCCCCTGGGCAACCGCAGGACAGCCTTCAGCGTGGACGTGCCCCAGAAGGTGCTGGCCGAGAAGGGTGGCACCGTGGCCTTCCATCTGCGCAATGCCGCCGGCAACGACACCGAAGCCTCCGTGCGCTACCGTCTGGACGATGGCGCCTGGCTGACTGGCCATACCACCACGCCCGTGACCCTCGCCGGGGCTCAACTGAAGAGCGGACAGCACACTGTGGAGGCCGTCTGCGAGGGCGATACCGTCAAGCAGTCGTTCACCGTCTTCTCACTCGACGACCGCCGTCCGGCCACCGATACCCGCGACTGGTTCTACGTCTCCGATACGCAGTTCCCCAACGACGGCCGTCCCGTCACCGTTCAGGTGGGCTCGTCGGACAAGGATGTCCACATCGTCTACACCGTCATCGCCGGCAAGACGCTCCTGGAGAGCGGAGCCGTGGATAAGAGCAACGAACTCATCAACCGCAAACTGACCTACAAGCCTGACTACGGAAATGGCCTCCTGCTCACCTTCGCCTGGGTGAAGGAAGGCAAGACATACACCCATCAGACCACCATCCGCCGTCCGCTGCCCGACACGCGACTGCAGATGCAGTGGCAGACCTTCCGCAACCGCCTGAAGCCCGGCCAGCAGGAGGAGTGGACGCTGACCATCCTCGACCCCGACGGACGTCCCGCCAAGGCCCAACTCATGGCTACGCTCTACGATAAGAGCCTCGATCAACTGGCCGAGCATCAGTGGTCGCTCGTGCCTCCCGTGTGGCTGCCGACACCCAGCACGGCGTGGCGCTTCCCATCGTGGGGAGGCGTGAGCAGCCGACAGGCAAAGCGCGACAATGTGCTGGATGTGCCCTCGCTGCACCTGAGCCAGTTCGACCATAGCATCTATCCCGAGGCCCACATCATCGTTGGCTATGGCATGGGTCCGTTGATGAGGAACGCCCGGATGAAGAGTGCCATGCCGGAAATGATGATGGCTACACAGACCGCCGGCGAATCCGTCATGGACGAAATGGCCATCGGGGCTATGGATGTGGAAGAAGCAGAAGTGGAAGAGGAAGCCGACAATGGCGGCGCTGAACGGCAGCAGTCGCAGGCAGGACAGGTGCAGATGCGCGAGAACCTGCAGGAGACGGCCTTCTTCTATCCCCAACTGACCACCGACGCCGAGGGCCGTGTAGCCTTGAAGTTCACCTTGCCCGAGAGTCTCACCACCTGGCGCTTCATGGGTATTGCACATACCACCGACCTGATGTACGGTTCGCTGACCGACGAGGCTGTTGCCCGTAAGGATGTGATGATACAGCCCAACGTGCCCCGCTTCGTCCGCATGGGCGACCGTGCCACCATCTCCGCCCGCATCTTCAACACCAGTGAGCAGCCCGTCAGCGGCAAGGCTCGCCTGGAACTCATCGACCCCGAGACAGAGACGGTGGTCTATGCCGACGAGCAGACCATCGAGGTGCCTGCAAACTCCACCTTTGCTTCGTCCTTCCTC
Organism: Prevotella sp.; assembly: GCA_017467535.1. Taxonomy (GTDB): domain Bacteria; phylum Bacteroidota; class Bacteroidia; order Bacteroidales; family Bacteroidaceae; genus Prevotella. The sequence goes on from JAFUST010000098.1 coordinate 4,454, forward strand.
TGGGTTTGCACGGAGCAAACTCCCAGTTTGCTTGTTGCAAAGGTCATGGTCAGCGGCGAGGGCTTCAGCGACGGCGAGCAGCACTACCTGCCCGTGCTGCCCAACCGCGAGCGCGTCACCGTCACCGTACCCTTCACGCAGAACGAGCCGGGCACCCGTGAAATCGACCTGCAGGCGTTGCTCCCCAATTCCACTCAACACTCATCACTCACCATTGAGTACACCAACAACCCTGCTTGGTTGATGATTCAGGCACTGCCTACCGTAGGCCATCCTTACGACAACTGTGCCGTCTGTCAGGCCGCATCCTACTATGCCAACTGCATCGGCCGCCACATCATCGCCCAGAATCCCAACGCCAAGGGCGTTTTCGAATCCTGGAGCCGCGAAAGTGAGACGGATAATTCTCTTCACTCTTCACTTCAGAAGAACCAGGAACTGAAAGACCTCCTGCTGAGCGAGACACCGTGGGTGATGGATGCCAACCGCGAGCAGGAGCAGAAGGAGCGTCTGGCCGACTTCTTCGATGAGAACCTGATGAACCAGCGCCTCGCCTCGGCACTGGAGCGGATGAACACCCTCCAGCGCAGCGACGGTTCGTGGAGTTGGTGGCCCGGCATGCCCGGCTCCATGTATATGACTGTGGAGATCAGCGAGATGCTGGTCCGACTGAACGAAATGACCACCCAGCAGACCGACACGAAGCGTATGCTCGACCGTGCCTTCGGCTTCATGGGCGATGAGATCGTGACAATGGTCAACCAGATGAAGAAGGCCGAGAAGAAAGGCTGGCCCGCCACATTCCCCAGCCACATGGCCCTGCAGTGGCTCTACATCTGCACGCTCGACGGCCGCCAGTTGCCCGCCAAGGTGCAGCAGGCCAACGACTACCTCATCAAACTGCTGAAGAAAGAGACGCGCAACCAGAGCATCTACGACAAGGCCATGTCGGCCATCGTGCTCGGCAACAAGACCTACGTGAAGAGCCTGAAGGAGTACACCGTCTATCGTGAAGACATGGGCCGCTACTACGACACCCATCGTGCCCTCTACTCGTGGCGCAACTTCCGCATCCCTACGCAGGTGGCTGCCATCGAGGCCATCAAGCGACTGACGCCTGAGGACACGCAGACCATCAGCGAGATGCAGCGCTGGCTGCTGCAGGAGAAGCGCACCCAAGCATGGGATACGCCCATCAACAGCGTCGATGCCATCTATGCCTTCCTCAATGGCAACAGTCAGTCGCTGTCTGCCCAGCCCAAGAGCATCCTGAAGGTGGACGGCCAGGAGATAGAGACCAGCGAGGCCACGGCAGGCCTGGGCTACGTGAAGACCGTGCTCCCCTCCTTGGGAGGGGCAGGGGGAGGCCACACCTTCACGGCCGAGAAGACATCCACCGGCACGTCGTGGGGTGCTGTCTACATGCAGTTCATGCAGCCCACCAGCGACATTGCCGCCCAGGCAAGCGGCATCAGCGTGAAGCGTGAGATACTCAAGGCGGATGCCGATTCTCCATTGACAGTCGGCGACCGGGTGAAAGTACGCCTGACCATCGAGGCCGATCGCGACTACGACTTCGTGCAGGTCACCGACAAGCGTGCTGCCTGCATGGAGCCCGTCAACCAACTCAGCGGCTACCACTGGGGCTACTACTGTGCCCCCAAGGACTGCGCAACCAACTACTTCTTCGACCTGCTGTCGAAGGGTCGTCATGTCATCGAGACCGAGTACTACATCGATCGTGTCGGCACCTACGAAACAGGCACCTGCACCGCCTCGTGTGCCTATAGTCCTGAGTTCCGTGGCTCGGCTCCGTCAATAACCATCGAAGTGAAATGAAAAGAACCTTTATTATAGCAACGATGCTGTGCCTGACCGCACTTGGGACGATGGCACAGAAGATCATAGCCGATGACCCTGTGGTCAACGTGGGCAAGACGGGCTATCAGGTGCCCGTCACCGCCACCTTTGAACTGAAAAACAAAGGCTCGCGCCATCTGGTCATCGAGGATGTGAAGCCCGACTGCGGCTGCACGAAGGTCGACTTCCCTCGCCAGGGTATCAATGCCGGCGAGAAGTTCACCATCACCATGACCTACGATGCCCGCATGCTGGGACACTTTAGCAAGCAGGCCGCCGTCTACAGCAATGGCTCGCGCGAGCCGTTCTACCTGACCATGGAGGGTGTGGTGCTGGCCGAACTGAAGGACTACTCGAAGACCTATCCCTATGCCTTCGGCGACCTGCTGGCCGACGTGGACAATGTGGAGTTCGACGATGTGAACAAGGGTGAACATCCAGAGATGGTCATCAGCGTCGTGAACAATGGCGATTCGGTGATGACACCCAACGTGCTCCACCTGCCTTCCTACCTCACCGCACAGGCTGAACCCGAGACGCTGGCACCCGGCAGATCGGGAACAATCACGCTGACGCTCAACTCGGAGAACATTCACGACTTCGGACTGACGCAAACCACGGTCTACCTGGCTTCGCAGTTAGGTGAGAAGGTGGGCAGCGACATCGAACTGCCGGTCTCTGTGGTACTCCTACCCAACACGCTGCATTTCGAGGGAGCCAGGAAACAGTACGCCCCACGCTTGCAACTCTCTGCCGACAGTGTCGTGCTGGGCAGGACGGGCGGCAAGATGCTGAAGCAGGAGGCCATCACCCTGACCAACACGGGTCGCCTGCCGCTGAACATCTCGTCGCTGCAGATGTTTACACCCGGCCTGAAGGTCACCCTCGACCGACGGGAACTGCAGCCCCAGCAGACGGCCCGCCTCAAGGTGGCCATCGCCGACCGTGCGGCTCTGCTCAAGGCCCGTCAGCGTCCGCGTGTGCTGATGATTACCAGCGACCCTGACCATGCCAAGGTCATTATCAAGGTAGGTGTGAAATAAGTCCCAATTCTCAATTCGCAATTCTCAATTCGCAAAGATGGAACACCCAGAGAACAGTTCAGAATATGCCGGCCTGCAGGTCAACAGCGGCGTGGCACAACCCTCCATCATCAACCCCTATCTGAAGCGCAACAAGTTTCGCCGCCGTGAGATGTCCGTCGGCGAGATGGTCGAAGGCATCGTCAAGGGTGATATCACCATCCTCTCGCAGGCCGTTACCCTCGTGGAGAGCGTCAACCCCGACCATCAGGCCCGGGCACAGGAAGTGATTGACAAGTGCCTGCCCTACAGCGGCCACAGCGTGCGCATCGGCATCAGCGGCGTACCAGGTGCGGGCAAGTCGACCTCCATCGATGAGTTCGGCATCCATCTGCTCCGCGAGAAGGGTGGCCGGCTGGCCGTGCTGGCCATCGACCCCTCGAGCGAGCGCACCAAGGGCAGCATATTGGGCGACAAGACGCGCATGGAGAAACTCTCCGTCCATCCCGACTCGTTCATCCGTCCCAGCCCCTCGGCAGGTTCGCTGGGCGGCGTGGCCCGTAAGACAAGAGAGACCATCATCCTCTGCGAGGCCGCCGGCTTCGACAAGATATTCGTGGAGACCGTAGGCGTGGGACAGAGCGAGACGGCCTGCCACTCGATGGTGGACTTTTTCCTGCTCATCCAGGTGGCCGGCACCGGCGACGAACTGCAGGGCATCAAGCGCGGCATCATGGAAATCAGCGACGGCATCGTCATCAACAAGTGCGACGGCGACAATGTGGATCGCTGCCATATGGCGGCCACCAACTTCCGCAACGCCCTCCACTTCTTCCCCATGCCCGAGAGCGGCTGGACGCCACGGGTGCTCTGCTACTCTGGCTTCTACGGCACGGGCGTCAAGGAGGTGTGGGACATGATCTACGAATACTTCGACTTCGTGCGCCACAACGGCTACTTCGACTACCGCCGCAACGAGCAGTCTAAGTACTGGATGTATGAGACCATCAACGAGCAACTGCGGCTCAACTTCTACAACAACCCGCTCATCCGTGAGCAGTTGATGCAAGCAGAGGCGAGTGTGCTCGAAGGCCGGAAGACATCGTTTGTGGCAGCAGGCGACCTGCTCGATCTCTACTACTCTCAACTAACCGACAGAAAGTGATGCAGATAGAAATAGACAACGGCAGTGGCTTCTGCTTCGGCGTGACCACAGCCATCAAGAAAGCCGAAGAGGAACTGGCAGAGGGCAAGACGCTCTACTGTCTGGGCGACATCGTGCACAACGGCATGGAGTGTGAACGCCTGCGTCAGATGGGGCTCATCACCATCAACCACGATGACCTGCAGCGGCTCAGAAACGTAAAGGTGCTGCTGCGTGCCCACGGTGAGCCGCCTGAGACCTACGAACTGGCTCGACGCAACAACATTGAAATCATCGATGCCACCTGCCCCGTGGTGCTGCAACTGCAGAAGCGCATCAAGAAGCAGTATGAGGCCGGCGACGGGCAGATAGTCATCTTCGGCAAGAAAGGCCATGCCGAGGTGCTGGGACTGGTGGGGCAGACGCAGTCGAACGCCATCGTCATCGAGAGTTTTGACGAGGTGACCAAACTCGATTTCTCTCGCGACATCTATCTGTACAGCCAGACCACGAAGAGCCTTGACGAGTTCCATCGCATCATCGACTACATACAGAACCACATGCAGGCGGGAGCCAAGTTCCAGAGTTTCGACACCATCTGCCGCTCGGTGGCCAACAGGATGCCAAATATCTCGCAGTTCGCTGCCAAGCACGACCTGATTCTCTTCGTCTGCGGACGCAAGAGCAGCAATGGCAAGGTGCTCTACAACGAGTGTCTCCGGGTGAATCCCAACACTCATCTCATCGAGGGCCCCGAGGAGATAGAGACGGCGTGGCTACAGAACATAGAAACAGTGGGCATCTGTGGTGCCACCTCAACGCCCAAGTGGCTGATGGAGCAGTGCCGCGATGCCATCCAGAACGAGCAATGACCATGAACATGACTTACAGATGGCTCTGTCTGCTGCTGTGCTTGGTGCCGCTGATGGTCGGTGCACAGCGTCCAGACTATGGCAAGATGTCGCCCCTGCTGCGCCAACTGGCACGCCAGCAGACGGCCTCCTCTCGTGCAGGCATCGGGTCTGCGACGGCGAGGCTAACGACCGTGTGCGCCTTTGTCAAGGCCACTTCTCCCGAAGCCCTTTCCGAGCATGGGTGTCAGATTCTGACCCACGTGGGGCAGATCTACATTGCGGCCATCCCCGTCGGCGAGTTGGCAGCCCTCTCGCTGGATGAGCGCGTGTTGCGCATCGAGGCCCGGCAGGGAAATAGCATCACCACCGACCGACTGGCTACCGATATCAACGCCGCACCCGTCTACGAGGGCCGCGGCCTGCCGCAGGCGTACACTGGCCAAGGAGTTGTGGTCGGCCTGATGGATATTGGTTTCGACCTGACGCATCCCACGTTCTACTCCCGCGACACCACCGACTACCGCATCCGCCGGTTCTGGGATATGCTCTCTGCCGACACCGTTGGCAGTTCGCTCTACGTGGGTCGCGACTACGCTGGCCGTGAGGCCCTGCTGGCCTATGCCCATTCCCGCGACGGACTCGACCAGACGCACGGAACCCATACCGCCGGCATTGCCGTTGGCAGCGGCTACGATTCACCCTACCAGGGCGTGGCCCCCGATGCCGACATCTGTCTGGTGTCGAATGCCGTCACCGACGATGTCATTTACATCGACTCGGCCGACTTCTATAAGTACACCTATGCCACCGATGCCCTGGGCTTCAAGTATATGTTCGACTATGCCAGGCAGGCAGGCAAGCCCTGCGTGCTGTCGTTCAGTGAGGGCAGCACCCAGGACTTCTTCGGCTACGACTTACTCTACTACGAGATGCTCGACTCGCTGGTGGGCCCCGGTCGCATCATCGTGGCTGCCGCTGGCAACAACGGTCACTACAAGTCGTGGTTCCGCAAGCCCGCCGGCGTAGAGTCCATGGGCACCTTCCTCTATAGCGACAAGTCGTCGGTGATGTTTGTCCTGAAGTCGGCCTCCGATTTCTCCCTCCGCGTGGTGACCTATGGCGAGCACAACGACACCACGCTGGTGCCTATGAGCGAGGTGCTTCTCCAGCCCGACTCCGTGCTTACCCTGCCTGGCGTTACCCTGGGGGCCTATCCATCGTGCTATGTGCCCGAAGAACTCTGCTATGACGTGGTGTTGACGGGCCAGAGCCCTCTCGGCGGATCCCTCAAACTTTCCGCAGAGATAGTGGGTGCTGAGGCTGACGTGGAGTTTTGGCGGGTGTCGGGCACGCTCATTGAGGACAGCCGCAACCCCCTGCTCTGTGCCGGCGAGTACGTGGGAAGCATCCATTCGCCGGGCAGCGCCCCCAGCGTCATCTGCGTGGGAGCCACCATCCACCGCGACAGCATCCTGAACGTCAATGGCGAGTGGAAGGTGTCGAAGGCTGGAGAGACCGGCATGCGCACCTATTACTCCTCCGTGGGCCCCACCTACGATGGCCGCACAAAGCCCGATGTGATGGCTCCCGGCTCCAACATTATCTCCTCCTACAGCAGTTACTATCTGGAGACGCATCCCGATGCTAACGACATCACATGGGATGTGGCCCACTTCGACTTCCAGGGGCGCACCTATCCGTGGAACTGCAACAGCGGCACGTCTATGTCGTGTCCGGCCGTGGCCGGAGCCATCGCCCTGTGGCTGCAGGCCAAGCCCGACCTGACGCCGGCCGAGGCGATGGATGTCATCCGTCGCACCAGCCGCCACCCCGATGCCACGCTCGACTATCCCAATAACCATTATGGCTACGGCGAGATCGATGTCTATCGCGGTCTGCTTGACATTCTGGGCGTCGACCAAATCAAGGATGTGTCCACCGTGCATACCGCTGCCCGCGTCGCCTGCTCCGATGGCACGCTCAGCATCACGCTCGATGAGCCCCTGACGGCTCCCGCCCGGTTGCGCCTATACAGCATGAGCGGTCGCCTGGTGAAGGCAACCGCTCTGAGTGTTGGTCAGTGTATGTTCACGATACCGCTCGGCCATCTGCCTGCCGGCATCTATGCCGTCCAACTTGATGGTCCCGCTTCGGTCTGCGGCTCTTCGCTCGTCAGGCTTTGACGGCCTGCTCGAAGTGCTCCATCAGCCACTTGTTCTGCTCGTCGATGGTCATCTCGCTGTTGTCCAGCAGGATAGCGTCATCGGCCTTACGTAGCGGACTGACCTCGCGGTGCGAATCTATGTAGTCGCGCTCCTCCACGTTCTTCAGGATATCGTCGTAGTCGGCAGGCATACCCTTCTGTTGCAGTTCGTCGTAGCGGCGTTGGGCACGCACGCGGGCCGAGGCCGTCACAAATATCTTCAGTTCGGCATTGGGGAAGACCGTTGTGCCTATGTCGCGACCATCCATCACGATGCCCCCCTCGCGTCCCATCTTCTGCTGCTGGGCCACCAGTGCCGTGCGCACAAAGGGGATGGCCGCAATAGGGCTGACGTGGTTGCTCACTTCCAGGCTGCGAATCTCCAGTTCCACGTTTTCGCCGTTCAGGAAGGTGGTCGTCCGTCCGTCCACCAGTCGCTGGTCGATGCTGATCTGGGGCATGGCCTCGCTGAGAGGCTCTTCCAGCACGGCACCGTCGGCCGCAAAGAACCCGTGGCGCAGGGCATAGAGGGTGACGGCACGGTACATGGCGCCCGTGTCTACGTAGACATAGCCCACCTTGCGGGCCAGGTCTTTGGCCATCGTGCTCTTGCCGCACGACGAGTGGCCGTCAATGGCTATAGTAATCTTCTTCATAATGCGTAAGAGATGTTTATCACAAGTGAGTTGCTGCTGACGTGGTATTTCGCGTAGGCCACGTGCAACTGCAGGCGCTCCAGCGTCATACCTGCGCCCAGCGAGAGTCCGGCACCGTGGCTGCCCTCGCCGTCGTTGGTGGTAATCTTCATCTCCGAGGCCCGCAGACCGTTGTAACCCGCTGCCACGTAGAACTGCTCCGACAGAATCAGGTCGGCACCAATGATGAGATGCTTGCCCAGCCCGTATTGCCAGTCGTTCAGCCTCGTCAGCGTGGCTGAGAGGCGCAGGGGTGAGCCCACGAGTCGCTTCGTCACGCCCAGTTGCAGGTCGAGCGGCATCTTCTCGTAGTCATCGTCGTATGCTTTGATCTCTCCGCCCAGGTTGCGGGCCACGGCACTGAAACTCCACTCCGACTCCGGCAGGTAGTAGTTCAGGCCCAGGTCCACGCAGGCCCCCAGGGCGTTGTAGTTGCCTATGTAGGAGCCAACCAGTCGGGCCGTGATGCCGCCGCTCAGGTTCTCGGCCAGCCCGTAGGCAAAGGTGCCGCCCAGGGCAATGTCGCGTGCGCCGAAGGTGCCCGTCTGTTCGCCGGTGGCGGTGGTTTCCTTCATCTCGCCGTAGTTGATGAAGCGCCCCTGTACGCCCCATGTGCCGCGTTCGCCTACGGCACGGGTAAACGAGGCGCTGGCCGTCACCGAGCCCTCCATGTAGGTCATCATGTTCAGGTTGAGCGTGCGGTCGGTCACCATGTTGATCAGTGCAGGATTGTGGAACACCAGCGCGGCATCGTCGTCGGTGATAGAGATGTTATCGCCTCCCAGTGCAGCCACATGGGCACTGGCCGGTAGGCGCAGGAAGTTGAACACATCCTCGCTGTCCTGCGCCCTCGCCGAGAGCGCAAGCAGTAGCAGCAGTAGTGTGATGACGTGTTTCTTCATCTGTCAATAAGAACGCATATTTCTGCGTTTTATTGCAGTGCATCTTCATTTTTCAATTCTTGGGTCGCATTTTTTGTTAGGAACGTCACTTTACGTTGATTCCGATATTGCTTATTGGGGAAGGGAAAGGCGAAAACAGGGTGTGGGCAGGATTTCACAAGGGAAAACTTGCTGTTCTCAGATAATTGTTGTACCTTTGCAGCCGTTTTCTAAATCGCAACATGAAGAAATGAAAAGTGGAAAGTTCATTCTGTTGGCTCTACTCGAAATGAGCATTGCGCTTCCCGCCTTTGCGCAGGATGACAGAACCTGGTCACTGCAGGCTGGCTTTGGTGGGATAAATATGCTGGAGAACAAGTATGACGAAGGAGACCACTTCATCTCTGAAGACCAGGGCAACACATACTATCTCTCTGCCGACTACTGGCTCTCGCAGCGCTTTGCCCTCAACGGCGGGATTACCTTTGAACAACAAGGCCTGTATACGTGCTATTCTGATGACATCGGTCTGAAGAAGGTGAATATGCTTGGCGTGAATGCCGGGGCGAAGTACTATTTCTTTCCTAAGAAGTGGATATTCCAGCCTCATGTTGGGGCCTCGGTCTATACTAATATCCTGAATTTGGGACATCAGAGGGGAAAATCGCCAGTGACTCTTGACCAAGGCCATCCCGGCAGTCATGGCGTGTTGAGTTACGATGTGCAGTGCCCGGCATTGAGCCTTTCCCCGCAAATAGGACTCGATATCCACCTGTTGAGCAGCCTTTCGTTTTGTGTCGACTATGACTATCGCATTGGACTCTGGGGAAGCAACAAGGCCCAAATAAGATTCACCGACGGCGTGTTGGCCGGGCAGACAGTAGGTGTTGACGAACGGAATATACGTAGCAGCATCTCCGTCGGTCTGAAGATGGACTTCCCCGCAAAGCCTGTTTCCAGTGGGGCCAAAGACAACTTGCTCTGGTTGTTGTATTCATGGATTTCCTCAAATGCAAGATAATTCAGGGCTTTTCTGGGGCGATTTGTGAAAGTTTTCGGCGCAAGAGGCTCGTAATTCGAAAATTTTGTGTAAGTTTGCAGTCGCAATGCTGGAAGTGAAGAAGAGCCGCGGGGCCGATCTGGAACGGGGCTGGACGAAGCGCTTCTTGCTGGGACTGCTCTTGGCGGGGGGCTGCTTGTACGTGGGACTGGAATATTCGGTCGCGCCCGATGACCCGTTGGACGATCCCGAACTGCTGGAGATGCTGGCAGGCGACGAGGAACTGTCGTCGCTGCTGCGCCCAGAGCCGGAACTGGCCCAGGCTCCCAAGGCTGAACCGAAACCGCAGGTGCGCCTCGTGGTGGTTGACGAGGAACAGTCCCAGGAGACGGTGCAAGAGCCGGAGCCGGTGGAGACCGATGCACGCGGCGACATGGAGGAACCGACGGACGAGGAACTGGAGCCGCCTGCACCTCTGGACGAGGATGCCGTATCATTCCGCGTGGTGCAGGACATGCCGCAGTTTCCCGGTGGTGCCACGGAACTGATGAAGTGGCTGACGCGTAATCTGCACTACCCCAAAGCGGTGGAGCAGCAGAAGGTGCAGGGCAAGGTGGTGGCCGAGTTCATCGTGAACCAGGACGGCTCGATCACCGACGTGAACATCGTCCATTCGCTCCATCCGCAGTGTGACCGTGAGGTGCTGCGCGTGCTACGTATGATGCCCCGCTGGACACCTGGCATTGAGAACGACCGCCCCTGTCGTACCAAGGTGTGCATACCGGTGGTCTTTAGACAATAAACGTGAAACAATAAACAATAAACGTGGGACTGTAAACGTGAAAACGCTGAACTATTATGATAAAATCTGACGAAATTCTGAGAATCGTGAACGAGGGCCTTGAGGCCCTTCCGTATGACCGCCGCCCGATGTCGCTCTACGAGCCTATCCGCTATGTGCTCTCGCTGGGCGGCAAGCGCATCCGCCCCGTGCTGATGCTGCTGGGCTACAACCTCTTCAAGGAGCACCCGGAGGATATCCTGATGCCGGCACTGGGACTGGAGACCTACCACAACTACACGCTGTTGCACGATGACCTGATGGACAATGCCGACATGCGGCGTGGTCACGAGACGGTGCACAAGAAATGGGATGCCAACACGGCCATCCTTTCCGGCGACTCTATGCTGGTGCTGGCCTATCAGCGCATGGCCCAGTGCGATGCCGCCCATCTGCCGCAGGTGCTCAGCCTCTTCACCGAGACGGCACTGGAGATAGGCGAGGGACAGCAGTACGACATGGACTTCGAGACACGCAGCGACGTCACCGAGGACGAATATATCGAGATGATCCGCCTGAAGACGAGCGTGCTCCTGGCATGTGCGCTGAAGATCGGCGCCATCCTGGGCGATGCCACCCCTGAAGATGCCGACCTGCTCTATCAGTTTGGTGAGAAGATAGGACTGGCCTTCCAGTTGCAGGACGATCTGCTCGATGTCTATGGCGATCCTAAGGTGTTTGGCAAAGCCATCGGCGGCGACATCACCTCGAACAAGAAGACCTATATGCTCATCAATGCCGTGAACCGGGCCAACCCCGAGCAGCGGGCTGAACTGATGCGCTGGATCGAGGCGAAAAACTTCAATCGCCAGGAAAAGGTGGCTGCCGTCACCCGTCTCTACGACGAGATTGGTATCCGCCGGCTCTGTGAGGAGAAGATCAATTTCTACTTCGAACAGGGCAAACTGCTACTCGAACAGGTCAACGTGCCCTCCGAGCGTAAGGCTGAACTCCGTCTCTACACCAACAACATGATGCACCGGGAGAAGTGATAAGTGGGAAGTGATGAGTGAGCATTTTATTGATACGCATATCCATTTGGACGGCGAGGAGTTTGATGCCGACCGCGAGGAGGTGATGGCCCGTGCCCGGGAGGCTGGGGTGAGGGCGATGTTTTTGCCTGCCATCGACCTGGCATCCTCACGCCGTATTCTCGACCTCTGTCGCCAGTACCCTGACTATCTCTTCCCCATGATAGGCCTGCACCCCGAGGAGGTGCGGGCCGACTGGCAGGAGCAGTTGTCCACTCTTCACTCATTACTCATCACCTATCACTCTGTTATCGCTATCGGCGAGGTGGGACTGGACTTCTACTGGAGCCGCGAGTTCGAGCAGGAGCAGTTGGCCGCCTTTGAGGCGCAGGTCGAATGGTCTGTAGAGACCCGTCTGCCGCTGATGATTCATTGTCGCAAGGCGCAGAACGAGATGGTGGCCATATTGAAAAGGTACGCGCGAGAACTGCCGGGTGGCGTGTTCCACTGCTTCACCGGCAATGAGCATGAGGCCGCCGAATTGCTCCAGTTCGACCGCTTTGTCCTGGGCGTGGGTGGCGTATTCACCTTCAAGAAGAGCCATCTGCCGGAGGTGCTGCCCGCCGCCGTGCCCCTCGACCGGCTGGTGCTGGAGACCGACGCCCCCTACATGGCTCCCGTTCCCATGCGTGGCCAGCGCAACGAGAGTGCCTATTTGGTGCATGTAGTTAGTCGTATGGCTGAAGCCTACGGCATCAGTGAGGATGAACTGAAGCATCGCACGACAGAGAATGCCGAGCGCGTCTTTGGAGGGATGTTAAATGAGAAAAAAAGTTAAAACGCATCCTGCGGGAGCAAATTCTTCACTCTTCACTTTTCACTCTTCACTTTTTTTATTACCTTTGCACCCGCTTACAATCAGGGAGAGGTGCTCGAGTGGTTGAAGAGGCACGCCTGGAAAGCGTGTAACCGGCAAAACTGGTTCGCAGGTTCGAATCCTGTTCTCTCCGCAAAAAGAAAAGGAACTGATATTGGTTCCTTTTTTTTATTGTCAGTACTCTTTCTATAGCGGTTGCTTTGAAAGGATTTTCAGACTGAGCCAAGAAAGAGATAACATCTTGTATTTAACAGATTAATGCATAAATCTTCGAAATAGACGTTAAATAGATGTAATTTCAGGGCAAATCCGAAGACTCTTCAAAAGAAATGCAAAAAAACTGTAAAAGGAATCACTTTTTGGCCATTATATAAGGAGGTATGTGGGAAATATTTCGTATCTTTGCACTCAATTTCAGGGCATTATTGATGCGAGAGCATTTCTTTGCTGATATTTTGCCTAAAATTGCTGCATAGACAGCACTCACGCCGTACTTGCCCGTAAGGGCGGTGAAGGTGTGGGAGACATATTGGAACAGCGTCTTACAACGCTTTGTTTTTGGGCTCTTGAACCTAGGAAATTCAAAAATGCAGTCAGAAACATAGCAGAGAAGGTGCTTCGGGTGGTATATTATCTCCCGTAGTGTGCGGAGGCTCGTGTAGCCTCGACGCACACTTTACGGGTATTGTATATCCACGGCGTGAGCATTAATTCTGTCTGTTTACTGCATGGGTTTTCCTAGGACCAATAGAGACGGACGGGCAGAGTGAGAGTTCACGCTCTTTTTGTGTCCTTTGGTCAACTCCGGCTAAGCCCCAACAGAGCGTTGCTGATTCGGAATAAAGGCAGGTCTAATGGCCTGTAAGTGAGCATGAAAGAAGACGCAGGCGTCGAGATGATTGCTGTCAAGGCCATCCATGAAGAATCGGGGCCTTGCGGCGGAGCCTTGGGGCAAAAGAAGCGAAATTATCGTCGCCTGAGGAGCAAGGAGACCAACAGAATCATCCATCAGCAGAAAGAGAAGGCCAGTGTTCAGAAAGTGTTCGACCCGACAGCATGGTATGTCGTTCAGACAAAGCGCTACAAGGAGGTAGAAAGCCGCGATTTCCTGAATTCTCCCAAGGGCTTCGTGAATGAAAGGACGGAGCAACCCTACACGGTGGAGGCTTATGCTGCCATTCAGGAGGATGAAGGCAGCAAGGTAGTTATCCACGGGAAGATATTTGTCAGAGTAGACAAGGATAACCGCATCGATATCTTGAAGAAATGCTTATATCTGAAGGGATATGTCAAGGATAAGGCACTCTCCCGTACGGAGAACGACTTCACAGACTTTGCCCGTGTCCCAGACCGTGAGATAAAGGCTCTCCGTGCTATTCTTGAGATGGCCGATGGCGAAGTGGAATACTTTGAGGCTCCTTTTCGGCTCAACGATGCTGTCAAGATTTCAAAGGGTATCTTGTCGAAGTCGGAAGAACTGAAGGGCATGGAGGGTACGGTTGAGATGATCAACGGCAGGAATAGGGTCACGGTTGTTCTCGACAAACTTGGTGTGTTCAAATTTAATCTCCCGGCATCTTTGTTACAAAAAAGGAAGTAGTACTCCGAATAGATTCATCAACGACCGATGAAGCAGGAACAGTTTTTCTTATAACAAGGGTAGCCCCGGGGAATGAATGGGAATCATTCAAGTGCAGTTAGTGCACCTTGCTTTGGTTAAGTATATGAAAAGTGCTCATGAGCCGTTGTTAGGGAACTGTTGGTGCGGGAGGGTGGTTTTGCCTGTCTGGCGTGCGCCAAAAAGGAAAATGCTGCTGTCAGCCTCGCTGCTTGACTTGCATATTCTGCTTAGCCTACGGAATGCTCTGTATTCAATAATCACTATAAAGACGGTGGAGGGATAGTGCCGAAACCAGATAATCTTGAAGAGATGCTAAATGTAGCAAGAAAACTATTTGAAGGATTAAAACAGGTACGTGTGGATCTTTATAATCAAGGAGGCCAAATGTATATTGGGGAAATGACTTTGACTGGGAATGGTGTTTATATGGATTTCTATACACAATCATTTTGAACGAGATGGGGGAATAAAATTATTATATAATTCTTCACTAGTGTCTCTTAAAATTGTTTAAATTGATTATGAATGCCCTTTATACACAGCACTTTCGGAGGACGACACCTTGTCCGAACCTTGAAATGCGTACCTTTGCATCCGATTCAAAATCGGAGTGCATATGTATATTGGA
>JAFUST010000099.1 GCA_017467535.1 Prevotella sp.
GACCTCGTTGGTCCGTTCATCTGCTCCAGCGCCGTCATTCCTGAGATGATGGAGCGTCGCGAGGGTAAGATCATCAACATCTGCTCGATGATGTCCGAACTGGGCCGCGAGACCGTCTCTGCCTATGCAGCCGCCAAGGGTGGCCTGAAGATGCTGACCCGCAACATCTGCTCGGAGTATGGCGAGTACAACATCCAGTGCAACGGCATTGGCCCGGGCTACATCGCCACACCTCAGACGGCTCCGCTGCGCGAGCGTCAGCCGGACGGCAGCCGCCATCCGTTCGATTCGTTCATCTGCGCCAAGACGCCTGCCGGCCGTTGGCTCGACCCCAGCGAACTGGGTGGCCCCGCTGTGTTCCTGGCTTCTCATGCTTCCGATGCCGTCAATGGCCACGTGCTCTATGTCGACGGTGGCATCCTGGCTTACATCGGCAAGCAGCCTAAATAAGCGAGGTGTGTCTCTCTCCACCAGGCTTAAAAACTGAAACAATCCTGCTATCCTGCTTCTCGCGGAGTCAACCTGTTGGCAGCCAACGAGATAAGGGTAGCAGGATTGCCATTAAATCCTGCTTCCATCCTGCTTCCACCCTGCTTCTGCTTCGGAGCGCAGAATCATTTCGACTGGAGCCGCAAGACCTTTCGGCTGGAGCCGCAAGGTCTTTTGCCTATAGGCGCAAGGAAGTTTAGAGGCTCCTTTCTCCCTGATTCATGCCTCTTCGTCCCCGGTTTCCACGATACTTATCCCCCATAACAAGCATAGAAACAAGCGTAAAGTGCCATCAGAAGCACAGTCAAATCAAGCAGAAGCAGGATCAGAAGCAGGATGGAAGCAGGATCAAAACACAATCCTGCTACCCCTAACACACTGAAAACAAGCACGTTGGCCCTCAGAGAAGCAGGATAGCAGGATTGTCTTCATATTTTCCCGTATAAGCCAAAGACAAATGCCAACAAAGCGAGGACCCGCACTCGACCTTTGGCCGCTTCACAACGCCTCTTGAGCAAGTTTTTCCGTCAAACCCTTGCACATTCCAGATATTTTCCGTAACTTTGCGCTCTGTGAGCGCGAACTTACCCCGTCTCGGCAAAAAAAAGAATAAATTCTTTTGTTTTGTTCTCAACTTTTCGTAACTTTGCCCCAAAGAAAACAACTGCAGTTATGGAAGAAGACAAGAAGACACTGACCGACGGGCTGCTCTCCCCACAGGAGCGGTACATCAACCCGTACACCGACTTCGGGTTCAAGAAACTCTTCGGCACCGAGATGAACAAGGACTTGCTCATCAGTTTCCTCAATGCCCTGTTCAGCGGCACGAAGAAGGAAATCAAAGATGTGCAGTACCTCAACAGCGAGCACCTGGGCGACGGCTATGGTGACCGCCGGGCCGTGTTCGATGTCTATTGCATGACTGAGGACGGAGGCCGCTTCATCGTGGAGATGCAGAAGGCAGAGCAGGCCTACTTCAAGGACCGCAGCATCTACTATTCCACCTTTGCCATCCGCGAGCAGGCTCCCAAGGGCCAGGAATGGGACTATCACCTGGAGGATGTCTACACGGTGGGCGTGCTGAACTTCAAGTTCCCGGCCAATGAGTATCCTGCCGACAAATACCGCCACGAGGTCAAACTGAAGGACATAGAGGACAACCATGTGTTCTACGACAAACTCACCTTCGTCTACTTGGAGATGCCGAAGTTCAACAAGGCAGAGGCCGAACTGAAGACGATGTTCGACAAGTGGATGTTCGTATTGCGCAACCTCTCCCGTCTTCTGGAGCGCCCCAAGGCCCTGCAGGACCGCATCTTCCAGAAACTCTTCGACCAGGCTGAGATAGCCCGCTACACGCCTGAAGAGCGACGGGAATACGAGGCAAGCATCAAGAACTACTGGGACTACTACAGCACCATGAAGACCGCCGTGGAAAAGAGCAGGGCTGAAGGCCGTGAGGAAGGCAGAGCCGAAGGACGTGAGGAAGAGCGCAGAGAGAACGCCCGCAGGATGAAAAAAGACAATATGCCTACAGAACTGATTGCGAAATACACAGGCCTCTCTGTCGAAGACATTGAGAGGCTATAGTCATACGGTAATTACGGAAATTTCTTTCCATAAAGATCGCCGACCCTCACGGGCCGGCGACTTCTGTTTTTGCGGACCGGCCTACTCTCACGAGCCGGCGGGCCGAATGTGTCTTTATTAACAATTTAAAAACATTTACTTACCCCAAAAGGGGGAAAAGTGCCGACAAAGCGAGGAGTCGAACCTCTCGTCGCACCACCATCTGGGCTGCTTTGCGTCTCTGCGGTATAGAGGAAGGTGGGCTTTGACCACAGGAATCTACATTAAAGTAGTTTTCGTATAAGAGGGGAGGAGTTCCCAATTCCTTTAGATTGTAAAGGCTTGCTTAAATGCTCTTTGGGAATCAAGAACTTGTCCCCTCTTTGCCTTCTTTAGTCTTCTAATTCTTCTGGTGAAAATTCCGGCGCAGGTGTCCCACTCCCAGCGAGAAGTGCCTCCTGATGCTCCACTTTCACTACTTCCATCTCAGGAGTCTGATACTCCATCTTTTTCGTTTCAATTTTCATAATCTTTACTTTTAATTTGTTAATAAAATGTTTGGTGAATAAAATGATATTTGTCTTCTTTTGTTTCTTCTTCATTCTCGAATGGACACGCAACGGTGCGACCGACACTCCCCTTGCCGGTCACTTCGAGCAATTCTCAATTCACTAACGGAAACAAAAAAAGACGTGGGAGTTTGTTTCTCTCCGCGCCTATCCCTGTGTTCAGGCTGTCGCATTGCCTCTATCTAAGGATAAGCAACGCAAAGCCTGCCCACGCCGAGCGATATATATGCACACACTACGGCCTATATACGCCCGACTGGTCTATATACACAAAGACAGTATGCCTATCTTGTGGCATACACCTTAATATATATAAGACGGGAATATGGCCGAAGGGAGATATAAAATCAACCCACGTGAACGCTTTCGGTTGCATCACCGCTGTAGATAGATTCAAACTTGCGACATTTGAACACACAGACAGTAACGTCAAGAAAACGTCCTTTCGAGACTGGGCGTACAACTGCCCTCAGGTCTCGTTCCATCGATGTTGTTTTAACGTGCCCGCCCTCTCATGAGCAGGCATTTCGGGTGCAAAGATAAACATAATTTTCCAATCACCAAAGAATTTTAAGAAAAAATGCGCATTTTTTTGTTCTTGGGAAAGAAAAATGCGGAAATCGTCGGGAAATTCTTGGCTGAATGATAGTTGCACACCAGGAAGTCGGGGGGCTGACTTCTACAGAGAGGACGAGTGAACACAAAAAGAGGCAGACGCCCTTGACGGGTGTCCACCTCTTATGTGATTTTATTTTACAAAAGGATTAGTTCAGAGCGTCAGCAAGTTCGGCACCGGCCTTGAACTTAGCAACCTTCTTGGCTGCAATCTTGATCTTTGCCTTAGTAGCGGGGTTGATACCCTCGCGAGCGGGGCGCTCGCTAACGGCGAATGTGCCAAAACCAACGAGAGCAACCTTGTCACCAGCAATCAGGGCATCCTTAATAGCGGCTACAGTAGCGTCAAGAGCCTTCTTTGCATCAACCTTTGAGAGACCAGCACCTGCTGCAATCTTCTCCACTAATTCTGTCTTGTTCATAATTTTGTTAGATTTTAAAAGTGAAAATTTTAGTTATTTGATGAAATTCTGACGCAAATATAAGGGAAAGTATTCAGAAAACAAACAAAAAATCAGAAAAAGTGAGATTTTTAATGAAAAAAAGTTGTTTGGGGGCTCATTTTGACCCTTATAAGAGATATTTTTCGTAATTTTGCGCCCGAATCAGAATCAGAGAATAATTAATCAGCAAATCAGCGATCAATAAGATGTTCCGTAATATACCAACAGTCACAAAGAATCTTCTCGTCATCAATGTGATAGTCTATCTGGCTTCGCTCGTGTTTGGTCCTGTGATGGAGAAATACGGCGCCTTGCACTTTTTCCTTGCCTCCGACTGGAATCCTTTGCAGTTCATCACCTATCAGTTCATGCACGGCAGTTTCACCCATCTGTTCTTCAATATGTTTGCCCTGTGGATGTTCGGCTGTGTGATTGAAAATGTCTGGGGCCCGAGGAAATTCATTTTTTATTACATTGTGTGTGGCGTGTTCGCAGGCTTTTGCCAGGAAATCGTGCAGACCATCCAGTTCTATTTCATCGCCACCAGTCAGTTTCCTGAAGCGTCGCTCGGTGGGTTGCTGGAGATTGCACATAATTCAAGCGAGGTCTTGAACAGTTGGCTGACCATCGGCGCGTCGGGTGCCGTCTATGCCATATTGTTGGCTTTCGGCATGACTTTCCCCAACGAGCGCATCTTCATCTTCCCGTTGCCTGTACCTATCAAGGCTAAGTGGTTTGTACTCATCTATGCAGCCATCGAACTCTTTTCTGCCATCTCGTCGAGAGGTGACGGCGTGGCTCACATGGCCCATCTGGGTGGTATGCTCTCCGGCTTCCTGCTCATTCTCTATTGGCGCAAGCATCCCGGCAGCCACTTCAACCTGAACGGCAGCAGGCAGTTCTTCGACCGCTGGGGCGGCAGGAACAGGCAGCAGGGGCAGTCGAGAGATACGGGCTATACCATCAACACCGGTCATACGGGATTCTCCGGCCGTACGGACTCCACCATTGACATGGACTATAATGCCCGTCAGAAAGAGCGTCAGGAGGAGATTGACAAGATCCTCGACAAGATTCGCAAGAGCGGCTACGACAGCCTGACCAAGGAAGAGAAGCAACGCCTGTTTGAGGCCAGCCATCAACGCTAACAGATACCCACAGACGATGCTGGACTCCATCAAGAAAATCGCTGTCAACATGCTGACGGGAGCCTGTGCGATGACCTCGCTGCTTCTGGTTGCTGTCGGCTTCAGCGACCATGTTGATCCTGTGGATTACCCGTCGCTGGCCTGCCTGGGTATGACATTCCCCTTCTTTGTCGTAGCCAATCTGGTCATGCTGATCGTCATGCTGCTCTTCAAGTGGAAGCGGGCTTGGGTGCCGTTGCTTGGGTTCGCTTTCGCGTACGTACCCATACGAACCTATTTACCAATTCATGCCAGGGCAGAATTGCCTGACAGTTGCATCAAGGTGATGTCCTACAATGTCTGTGGCTATGGCGGCAACTACAAGTACGAGAAGGGCGTCGACACGGTGGCGGCCTATATTCGGCGCATTGATCCGGACATTGTCTGTCTGCAGGAAGAGCAATTCTTTGGCAGTGGGAGCAATCCCGTGGAGGTGATGAAAACCATCTATGCCTACAACGATACCACACTGCTGACTCCGCCTGACGTGGAATATGCCAATATCCTCGGTATCCACACCCGCTACCCCATCCTCAAGAAAGAACGCCTGGCCTATACCTCTGAGTGCAACGGCTCTGTGGCCTACTTTCTGCAAGTAGGGCAGGATACGCTCATCGTCATCAATAACCACCTGGAGAGCACGCACCTGTCAACGGATGATCGCGATCACTACAAGCAGGTCATCAATGGCGACATGGAGCGTCAGGCGGCTGGGGAGGAGGCACTTCACATCTTAGACCAACTGGGGGTGGGTATGTTGAAGAGGGCCGTGGCGGCTAACGTGGTGCACCAGTATATCGTGGACCATAGTGACTATCCGCTGATTGTCTGCGGCGACTTTAACGACACGCCGATTTCCTATTCCCGGAGGCTCATCAGCCAGTCGCTCACCGACTGCTTCGTGGAGTCTGGCTGTGGCTTGGGCCTGTCGTTCAATCAGATAGGTTTTACTTTTCGCATCGACCACATGATGTGTTCCAGCCACTTCCGACCCTATAACTGCACCGTTGACAGCGAGATGGACGCCAGCGACCACAACCCCCTCTTCTGTTGGCTGAAAAGGCAGTGAATATTGTAAAAGATTCAGAGCGCCGGACGGACTTGTTTGGCGGCCTGCTTCCACGGGAGCCGCTATCGTCTGGGAGTGCGCATGAAGTCAAAAAACGAGTGGCAAAAAGCCCCCGTGAGGCTTGAAAACAGAGGTAAATTCCTAAAAAATGAACGAAAATGGGCTGAAAATTTTTCAGTGTGTAAAAAAATCACTATATTTGCAGGCTCATTCGCACGTAAATTATAATATATAACATAACAAACAAAATGCAAAACAAAGGAATTGTAAAGTTTATTGCAGTCGCACTTATCCTGGTCTGCTGCTTCTATCTTTCCTTCTCGTTCGTGACCCGTTATCACGAAAACAAGGCAAAGGAGATTGCAGCCCTGTCGGGAGAAGTTGCCAGTGCAGAGTATTTGGATTCGGTTTCGTCCAAGAACATTTGGTTCTGGGCTTACAACCTGAAGGAGTGCCGCGAGATGGAAATTGGCCTTGGCCTTGACCTGAAGGGCGGTATGAACGTGATTTTGGAAGTGTCGGTACCCGACATCATCGACATGCTTTCCGGCCACAAGTCGGAGACCGATGAGGGCTTCCGCAAGGCTTTCGACCTGGCTAAGGCTGACGAGGAAGAGGGTCAGGGTGACTTTATCGACCTCTTCGTAAACCGTTGGAAGGAAGAAGGCGGTGGCCGCCAGTTGAACACCATGTTTGCCACCATGCAAATGAAGGACAAGGTGAATAACCGTACTTCTGATGATGACGTGGTGAAGGCTCTCCGTGAGGAGGTGAGCGCTGCCGTTGACAATGCTGAGACCGTCGTTCGCACCCGCGTTGATAAGTTCGGTGTTGTCCAGCCCAACATCCAGAAACTGGAAGGCCAGTCGCGCATCATGGTTGAGATGCCTGGCGTGAAGGAGCCCGAGCGCGTTCGTAAACTGCTTCAGGGCAGTGCAAATCTGGAGTTCTGGGAGACCTACAATGCTGAGGAGGCTATGCCTTATCTGGCACAACTCAATTCTGCCTATGCTGCTGAAATGAGCAATACCAATGCACAGGCCGATGCCGACAATGCTGAGCCTCAGGCTGAGACCGCCGTTGCCGAACAGGCCGACAGCACCAAGAATGCCCTTGACCTGGCCGCTGGTCAGGCACAGCAGGCCACTGCAGCCGACAGCCTTCAGATGGAGCGCATCAAGCAGCAGAACCCCCTGCTGGCTTACCTCGACACCCGCTTTGCCGGTCTGGCCATGATGGGCTATGTCAATGCTCTCGACAAGGCTAAGGTCGACGAGGTGATCAACTCCGACGTGGCTAAGAAGACCCTGCCGAAGGATATGAAACTGTTGTGGAGCGCCAAGAGCCAGAAACTGGATGGTGTGAAGGGTGACTTCTATGAACTCTATGCCATCAAGGTGACCGACCCCAGTGGCAAGGCTCCTCTGTCTGGTGATGTGATCACCAACGCTAAGGACGAGTTCAGCAGCGGTCTGAACGGCAACGAGCCCGTTGTTTCCATGCAGATGAATACCGAGGGCTCACGCATCTGGGCCAGCCTGACCAAGGCTAACATCAAGCGTGCCATTGCCATCGTGCTCGATGACATGGTCTATAGCGCTCCTCGTGTGAACGACGAAATCACTGGCGGTAGTTCGCAGATTTCCGGTCACTTCACTCCCTCTGAGACCAAGGACTTGGCCAACACACTCAACTCTGGTAAGATGCCCGCCCCGACCCGCATCGTGCAGGAGCAGGTGGTAGGTCCTACGCTGGGTGCTCAGTCCATCCAGCAGGGTGTCATCTCGTTCATCGTGGCCTTCCTGCTGCTGATGATTGTCATGGTGCTGCTCTACAACTGGATTCCCGGTATGCTGGCCAACTGCGCCCTGCTGTTCAACCTCTTCTTCACGCTGGGTATCCTCACCTCGTTCCAGGCTGCACTGACCATGCCCGGTATTGCCGGTATCGTGCTGACGCTGGGTACGGCTGTCGACGCCAACGTGCTGATCTATGAGCGCACGAAGGAGGAACTGCGCAAGGGTCTCAATCTCAAGGAAGCCCTCAATCAGGGTTACTCGAATGCCTTCTCGGCCATCTTCGACTCTAACTTGACTTCGTTGATCACGGGTGTCATCCTCTATGTCTTCGGTACAGGTCCTATCCGCGGCTTTGCCACCACGCTCATCATCGGTATCTGCGTGTCGTTCTTTACCGCCGTGTTCATGACCCGTCTCGTCTACGACAACCGCATGAAGAAAGACAAGTGGCAGAACCTCACGTTCTCTACGCCTCTGTCGAAGAACCTCATGCAGGGCACTCACTTCAACTTCATGGGCAAGTATAAGATGTCGTACACTATCTGGGGTGTCGCAGCCTTGGTCTTCGTGGCCAGTTTCGCACTGCGTGGTCTCGACCAGAGTATCGACTTCACCGGTGGTCGCAAC
The DNA here is from genome assembly GCA_017467535.1 of Prevotella sp. Lineage (GTDB taxonomy): Bacteria > Bacteroidota > Bacteroidia > Bacteroidales > Bacteroidaceae > Prevotella. The sequence continues at coordinate 8,368 of JAFUST010000099.1, forward strand.
TATGTGATGACCCTCGACAAGGAAGTGCCTGTTGAGCAGGTGCGTGAGGTGGTGAGCAATGTCTTCGTTGAGGATGACGGCAAGGTGGCCTACACCAGTGTGATTGCCCTGGGTGCCTCTTCCGACAAGACCGTGCGTATCTCTACCAACTGGAAGATCAAGTCTAACAATCCTGCCGTCGACGATCAGGCTGAGGATATCCTTTACAACACTTTGAAGGATGCCGAACTCATCTCTCAGGAGAGCGTTGAGTCGTTCAAGAATCCTGATGTCCGTGAGGGTGGTTCCATCATCGAGTCTTCTAAGGTAGGTCCTTCGGTGGCTAAGACCATCACCCGTGGTGCTATCATCAGTGTGATCCTGGCCCTGATTGCCATCTTCCTCTACATCCTGTTGCGCTTCCGCAACGTGGCTTTCTCTATCGGCTCTATTGTTGCCCTGGCCTTCGACGCCCTGATTGTCATCGGCTTCTACTCGCTGCTCCACCACATCGTGCCGTGGTCACTCGAGGTAGACCAGACCTTCATCGGTGCTATCCTGACCGTGATCGGTTACTCCATCAACGATAAGGTGGTGGTCTTCGACCGTATCCGCGAGAACATCGGCCTCTATGGCAAGCGCGACCGCAAGACGCTGTTCAACGACTCGCTGAACCAGACGCTGGCTCGTACCATCAACACCTCGGTGACCACCTTGATCGTGTTGCTCACCATCTTCTTCCTGGGTGGCGACAGCATCCGTTCGTTCTCCTTCGCCATGATTCTGGGTGTTGTCTTCGGTACCCTCTCGTCTATCTTTATTGCTGCTCCCACGGCCTATCTGACCATGAGCAAGAAGGACCGCAAAGAGGAACTGAGCACCGAGACCAAACAGGCCAACTAAGGAAACAACCTCCCTATAAAAAATATGTACGCACACACGTGCGTACATATTTTTTATGTACCCCGACCGAGAATCGAACTCGGAACTAAGCTTTAGGAGAGCCTTGTTATATCCATTTAACTATCAGGGCAAAACACTTTTGCGTTGCAAAGGTACGAAATATTTTTTGATTTTGAGTGTAGAATTATGAATTATTTTGTACCTTTGCACCCATATTCACAAAAAAGGCGTAAATTATGGATTCTAAATTGGTCATTTACAATACCTTGACGCGCCAGAAAGAGCGCTTCGAGCCTATCAATGCCCCCCATGTGGGTATGTATGTCTGCGGCCCAACGGTCTATGGTGATCCCCATCTGGGACATGCCCGTCCAGCCATCACGTTCGACGTGGTGTTCCGCTATCTGAAGCACTTAGGCTATAAGGTAAGGTATGTGCGCAACATCACCGATGTGGGCCATTTGGAGCATGACGCCGATGAGGGCGAGGACAAGATAGCCAAGAAGGCTCGCCTGGAACAACTGGAGCCCATGGAGATTGCCCAGTATTACACCAACCGCTACCATCAGGCAATGGATGCGCTCGGTGTGTTGCGCCCCTCGATAGAGCCGCATGCCACCGGCCATATCATCGAGCAGCAGCAACTGGTTCAGCAGATACTGGACAACGGCTTTGCCTATGAATCGAATGGCTCGGTGTACTTCGACATCGAAGCCTACAACAAGCACTATAAGTATGGTATACTGAGTGGCCGCTCGCTGGAGAATATCAAGGATGAGAGCCGTGAGTTGGCTGGGGTGGGCGAGAAGCGAAACCAGGCCGACTTCGCCTTGTGGAAGAAAGCCCAGCCTGAGCACATCATGCGCTGGCCATCGCCCTGGAGCGACGGCTTCCCCGGCTGGCACTGTGAGTGCACGGCCATGGGCCGTAAGTATCTGGGTGAGCAGTTCGACATCCACGGTGGCGGCATGGACCTGGTGTTCCCGCACCATGAATGTGAGATTGCACAGGCCGTGGCCTCGATGGGCCATCAGGCAGTCAAGTACTGGATGCACAACAATATGCTGACCATCAATGGTCAGAAGATGGGCAAGTCCTATAACAATTTCATCACGCTGGAGCAGTTCTTCACCGGCAACCATCCGTTGCTGGAGAAGGCTTATGCCCCCATGACCATCCGCTTCTTCGTGCTCTCTGCCCACTATCGTGGCACGGTGGACTTCTCCAATGAGGCCCTGGTGGCTGCCGAGAAGGGACTGGAGAAACTCATGAACGCCCTGGCCGACCTGGAGCGCATCACGCCTTCAGATCAATGTGATGCAGAGACAGAGCGAATCGTCAAGTCCCTGCGCCAGAAGTGCTACGATGCCATGAACGACGACTTTGCCACGCCGCAGGTCATCAGTCATCTGTTTGAAGCCTGTTCGGTAGTGAACAAACTCATCGACCACAAGGCCACCATCTGCGCCGACTGCCTGAAGGAACTGTCGGAGACGATGCACCTCTTCGCCGAGGATATCCTGGGACTCAAGGCCAACAGCCAACAGCCAAATGCCAACGGCCAGAATGCCCGTGAGGAAGCCTTTGGCAAGGTGGTCAACATGGTGCTTGACCTGCGTGCCAAGGCCAAGGCTGCCAAGGACTGGGCCACCAGCGACCAGATTCGCGACGCGCTGGCTGCTGCCGGCTTCGAGGTGAAGGACACCAAGGATGGTGTCACATGGAAACTCAACAAATAATACCTATATATAATAAAAACAAGTTATGGCTGAAAAACTTGAAGTGAAGGAACTCGACCAGGTGGTCGTGCGCTTTTCTGGAGACTCCGGCGATGGTATGCAGTTGGCCGGAAACATCTTTTCTACGGTCAGTGCCACCGTTGGCAATGGCATTTCCACATTCCCCGACTATCCGGCCGACATCCGCGCCCCGCAGGGTTCGCTGACAGGTGTCAGCGGCTTCCAGGTGCACATCGGTGCCGGCAAGGTCTACACCCCCGGCGACCAGTGCGACGTGCTGGTGGCCATGAATGCGGCTGCTCTGAAGACGCAGTACCGCTATGCCAAGTCTGATGCCACGATCATCATCGACACCGATTCGTTCGGCCCGAAGGATCTGGAGAAGGCTCAGTTCAAGACCGAGGACTACCTGGGCGAGATGGGCATCGACCCCGACCGCGTCATCCAGTGCCCGCTGACCACGATGGTAAAGGACTGTCTGGCTGACTCGGGCATGGACAATAAGGCCATGCTGAAGTGCCGCAATATGTTTGCGCTGGGTCTGGTGTGCTGGCTCTTCGACCGCGACCTGAACCTCGTGGCCAACTTCCTGCGTGAGAAGTTTGCCAAGAAGCCCGCCATCGCCGAGAACAACATCAAGGTGGTGCAGGCCGGCTATGACTATGGTCACAACACCCACTCGAGCGCCGTCAACGTGCGCCGCATCGAGTCGAAGCATAAGGAGCCGGGCCGCTATATGGATATCACCGGCAACAAGGCTACAGCCTACGGCTTCATTGCAGCAGCCGAGAAGGCCGGCCTGAAACTCTATCTGGGCTCCTATCCCATTACCCCAGCCACCGACGTGCTGCACGAACTGTCGAAGCACAAGTCGCTGGGTGTGACCACCGTGCAGTGTGAGGACGAGATCAGCGGTGCCGCTTCGGCACTGGGTGCTTCGTTCGCCGGTGCACTGGCAGTGACCAGCACCTCCGGCCCCGGCATCTGCCTGAAGAGCGAGGCCATGAACCTGGCTGTCATCATGGAGTTGCCCCTCGTGGTGCTCGATGTGCAGCGTGGCGGTCCCGCCACAGGTCTGCCCACCAAGTCGGAACAGACCGACCTGCTGCAGGTGCTCTTCGGCCGCAACGGCGAGAGTCCCATGCCTGTGCTGGCAGCCACCAGTCCTGCCGACTGCTTCGATGCTGCCTATCAGGCTTCCAAGATTGCCTTGGAGCACATGACCCCCGTGGTGCTGCTGACCGATGCCTTCATCGCCAATGGCAGCGGTGCCTTCAAGTTGCCCGAGATGGCCAAACTCGACGCTATCAATCCGCCTTACGTACCCGAGGAACTGAAGGGCAAGTGGACGCCCTATATGCGTGCCGAGAACGGTACCCGCTACTGGGCTGTGCCTGGTCGTGAGGGCTTCACCCATATCCTGGGCGGACTGGAGAAGGACTCGGAGACGGGTGCCATCTCTACCAATCCTGAGAACCACGATCTGATGACCCGTCTGCGCCAGCAGAAGATCGACAATATCGTGGTGCCCGACCTGGAGGTGGAAGGCGACGTGGACAATGCCGACCTGCTCATCGTGGGCTTCGGTTCCACCTACGGTCATCTGCATGCCGCGATGGACGAACTGCGTGCCGCCGGCCACAAGGTGGCTCAGGCTCACTTCAAGTATCTGAACCCGCTGCCGAAGAACACTGCCGAGGTGCTCTCTAAATATAAAAAGGTGGTGGTGGCCGAGCAGAACATGGGCCAACTGGCTGCCTATCTTCGCATGAAGGTGGACAACTTCGTTCCCTGTCAGTTCAATCAGGTGAAGGGCCAGCCGTTCGTAGTAGAAGAGTTAGTCAACGCATTCGAGGACATTTTAAAGTAACCGTTTCAGCGCTTTTATAGAGCGTAGCGACTAAAAGAAGTAAACAATTATGGCATATACAGCACAAGATTATAAGAAAGGACAGCCTCGGTGGTGCCCGGGATGTGGCGACCACTTCTTCCTGGCTTCCCTGCACAAGGCAATGGCAGAAATCGGCGTGGCTCCTGAGAATATCGCCGTCATCAGCGGTATCGGCTGTTCCAGCCGTCTGCCCCACTATATGGCAACCTATGGCATGAATACCATCCACGGCCGCGCAGCCGCCATCGCCACTGGTGCCAAGGTGGCCAACCCCGACCTGACCGTCTGGCAGGTCAGCGGCGACGGCGACGGACTGGCTATCGGCGGTAACCACTTCATCCATGCCAACCGTCGTAACATCAACCTGAACATGATTCTGCTGAACAACCGCATCTACGGCCTGACGAAGGGCCAGTACAGCCCCACCTCGCCCCGTGGTTTCGTCTCTAAGTCGAGCCCTTACGGCACGGTGGAGGATCCCTTCCGTCCTGCAGAACTCTGCTTCGGTGCCCGCGGACACTTCTTTGCCCGTGCCGTGGCTACCGATGCCGCCGGCACGGTGGACATCCTGAAGGCCGCCTATGAGCACAAGGGTGCCGCCGTCTGCGAGATTCTGCAGAACTGCGTCATCTTCAATGATGGCTGCCACGATGCTGTCTACAACAAGGAGGGCCGCAAGAAGAACGCTATCTATGTGCGTCACGGTGAGAAACTCGTCTTCGGCGAGAACAACGAGTTCGGCCTGGTGCAGCAGGGCTTCGGCCTGAAGGTGGTCGAGATCGGCAAGGATGGTTACACACTGGACGACGTGCTGGTGCACGATGCCCACTGCGAGGACAACACGCTGCAACTGAAACTGGCCCTCATGGGCAACGGCGACGGTTTCCCCATCGCCCTCGGCGTCATCCGCGACGTGGATGCTCCCACCTACGACGAGGCCGTCCATGCACAGATTGCCGAGGTGTCGGCACAGAAGAAGTACCACACCTTCGAGGAACTGCTCGAAACTAATGATATCTGGGAGGTGAAGTAGTATGTTTCATATTTATGAAGGCTTCCATCTGGTAGAGACGTACCACAACCTGCGTCACAACCGGAAATACCATCCCAGCAATACCACCCTGCGCATCTGCAAGATTGCGCTGGTCGTTCTGGTCACGCTCCTGCTCTGGAATATGCCTGGCGAATGGTTCGGCATCAACAACCTGACCGTCATCCAGCAGCGCATCATTGCCATCTTCGCCTTTGCCACGCTGATGTGGATCTTTGAGGTGGTCTCGTCGTGGGCCACGTCGGTAGCCATCATCGTATTGATGCTGCTCTTCTGCACCGACAGCGGCATACTGCCGATGGTCAACGAAGAAGAAGTGGGCACGCTGCTCAGTTACAAGGGTGTGATGGCCACGTTTGCCGACCCCGTCATCATGCTGTTCATCGGCGGCTTCGTGCTGGCCATCGCTGCCACGAAGACCGGTCTCGATGCCCAGTTGGCCAAGGTGCTCCTCAAGCCCTTCGGCACCCGCAGCGAGATGGTGCTTCTGGGCTTCCTGCTCATCACGGGCCTCTTCTCGATGTTCGTCAGTAACACGGCCACTGCCGCCATGATGCTCACGTTCCTCACGCCCGTGTTCCACCAGTTGCCGCCCGAAGGCAAGGGTCGCGTGGCCCTGGCCATGTCCATCCCCGTGGCCGCCAACTTGGGTGGTATGGGTACGCCCATCGGCACGCCCCCTAACACCATCGCCCTGAAATACCTGAACGACCCCGAGGGCTTGAACCTCGGCCTCGGCTTCGGCCAGTGGATGATGTTCATGTTCCCGCTGGTGCTGGTGCTGCTGTTCATCAGTTGGCGCATCCTGCTGAAGATGTTCCCCTTCACCCAGAAGCGCATCGAACTGAAGATTGACGGTGGCATGAAGAAAGGCTTCCATGCCAATGTGGTCATCGTCACCTTCTTCGTCACCGTGGCCCTCTGGCTGTTCGACCGCTTCACCGGCATCAATTCCTATACCGTGGCCATGATCCCGTTTGCGGTGTTTGCCCTGACGGGCGTCATCACCAAGCGCGACCTGGAGCAGATCAACTGGAGCGTCATCTGGATGGTGGCCGGCGGCTTTGCCCTCGGCTATGGCCTCAATGCTTCCGGTCTGGCTGCCAATGCCGTGGAGAGCATACCCTTCGGTGAGTTCTCGCCCCTGCTGATATTGATACTGGGCGGTCTTATCTGCTACCTGCTCTCCAACTTCATCAGCAACTCGGCCACGGCCGCCTTGCTCATGCCTATCCTCTCCATCGTCTGCGGAGCCATGGGCGACAAACTGGATCCCATCGGTGGTACCCCCACCGTGCTCATCGGCGTGGCCATCGCCGCATCGTCGGCCATGATCCTGCCCATCTCCACACCGCCTAACGCCCTGGCCTATGCCACCACTTATGTGAAGCAGAACGACATGGCCAAGATGGGCATCATCATGGGTGTCCTGTCGATGATCATGGGCTTCGCCCTTGTCTATGCGATGGGCGTCCTGCATTTGATCTGATGTTGAACTAAATTTCTAAAACGTATAACATGATGAACATTAAGAAAATCTTTGCCGTAGCCCTGTTCTTCGTGGCAGGTTCTACTGCTATGCTGGCACAGCAGATGCCACCTATCCCCGTTGACCAGGATGTGAAGATCGGTAAGTTGGACAACGGCCTGACCTACTACATCCGCCATAACGCCTGGCCCGAGCAGCGTGCCGAGTTCTACATCGCTCAGCGTGTGGGTGCCATTCAGGAGAACGACGACCAGCGCGGCCTGGCCCACTTCCTGGAGCACATGTGCTTCAACGGCACCGAGAACTTCAAGGGCAACGACATCGTGAAATGGTGTGAGACCATCGGCGTGAAGTTCGGCCGCGACCTGAACGCCTACACCTCTATCGATCAGACGGTTTACAATATCTCCAATGTGCCCACCACCCGCGAGGGCATCATCGACTCCTGCCTGCTCATCCTGCACGACTGGGCCGACGGCCTGCTGCTGGAGCCCGAGGAGATCGACAAGGAGCGTGGCGTCATCCACGAGGAGTGGCGCCTGCGCACCAGCGCCACCATGCGTATGCTGGAGCGCGACCTGCCCCGCCTCTATCCCGACTCGAAGTACGGTCACCGTATGCCTATCGGTCTGATGGAGATTGTCGACAACTTCAAGCCCGAGGTGCTCCGCGCCTACTATGAGAAGTGGTATCGTCCTGACAACCAGGCCATCATCGTGGTTGGCGACGTGGACGTGAATGCCGTGGAGCAGAAGATCAAGACCCTCTTCTCGCCCATCCAGATGCCCGAGAACCCCGCCCCCGTTGTAGCCGAGGCCGTGCCTGACAACAACGAGGCTATCATCGTGGTGGACAAGGACAAGGAGATGCAGTACTCCATCGTGGAACTCATGTTCAAGAGCGATCCCATCCCCGACGAGATCAAGGGCAACATGCAGTATCTCATCATCGACTTCGTGAAGGATGCCGCCATCGGCATGCTCAACGACCGCTTCGCCGAACTGGCACAGAAGCCCGACTGTCCCTACCTGCAGGGTGGTGCCAGTTATGGCCAGTACATCCTGTCGAAGACCAAGGACGCCTTCGAGGTGAACGTGCTGCCCAAGGAGGGCCAGACCGAGGCAGCCCTGAAGACTGCCCTCATCGAGGCCCGTCGCGCTGCCGAGTTCGGCTTCACCGCTACGGAGTACCAGCGCTACAAGTCCAACTTCCTCAGCCAACTGGACAAGCAGTACTCCAACAAGGACAAGCGCTACAACAGCCACTTTGTCAATCAGTACGTGCAGCACTACCTGGCCAACGAGCCCATCCCCTCTCTCGACGACTACTATCAGGTGATGAAGCAGATTGTGCCCATGCTGCCTCTCGATGCCATCAATGGCCTGATGAAGGAGTTCGTGTCGGCTAGCGACTCTAATATGGTCGTGCTCAACATGAACCAGGAGAAGGACGGTGCCGTATATCCCACCGAGGCCTCGCTGAAGCAGGCCATCGACGAGGCCCGTGCTGCCCAGATTGAGGCTTATGTGGACAACGTGAAGGACGAGCCCCTCATCACCACCCTGCCCAAGGCCGGCAAGGTAGTGAAGGAAGTGGCCGGTCCGAAGTTCGACTACAAGGAACTGACGCTCTCCAACGGTGCCAAGGTCATCCTGAAGCAGACCGACCTGAAGAAGGACCAGGTCATCCTGTCGGGCGAGGGCCTTGGCGGTTCGTCGCTCTATGGCGAGAAGGACTTCGCCAACATCAAGATGTTCGACGAGGCCATCGAGGCCAGCGGCCTGGGCAACTTCTCCCACACCGAACTGGAGAAGGCACTGGCCGGCAAGATTGCCAGCGCCAGCCTGTCGCTCTCTGACACCCGTGCTCACATCCACGGCTCCTCTACCCCTGGCGACGTGGAGACCATGCTGCAACTGGTGTATCTCTACTTCACCAATATCAATAAGGATCAGGAGTCGTTCGACAACACGATGAAGACCGAGGAACTCATGCTGAAGAACAAGTCGCTGCAGCCCGAGGCCGTCTTCAGCGATTCGCTCAACGTCACCCTCTCCAGCCACAATGCCCGCTTTGCCCCCATCGCCGTGGAGGATCTGCAGCAGGTAGACTACGACCGCATCCTCGCCATCGCCAAGGAGCAGACCGCCAATGCCGCCGGCTTCACCTTCACCATCATCGGCAACTTCGACGAGGCCGCCATCCGTCCGCTCCTCGAGCAGTACCTGGGTTCGCTGCCCGGCAAGGCCAAGAAGGTGCAGAAGGGCAAGAACGTGAAGACCCCCTTCAAGGGCGAGGTCGTCAACGACTTCACCCGCAAGATGGAGACCCCCAAGGCCATCGCCGTCATGATCTGGCGCAGCATGGATATGGACTACACGCTGGAGAACATCATCCGTGGCGACATGGCCGGTCAGATACTGTCGATGATCTACACCGAGAAGATCCGCGAGGAGGCTTCGGCCGCCTACTCGGTGATGGCTCAGGCCGGTGTCAACCGCGACGAGTTCAACCCCACGGCCACCGTGCTTGTCTACTGTCCCATGAAGCCTGAGAAGGGTGACATCGCCACCAAGATCATGAAGGAGGAGGTAGAGGCCATGGCCAACACCGTGGACGCAGAGAAACTGAACAAGGTGAAGGAGTACATGCTGAAGAACATCGACGACCGTGCCAAGACCAACAACTACTGGATGAACGTCATCTCCAACTGGCGCGACTACGGCGTGGATGTCTATACCGACTACAAGGCCGTCGTCCAGGCCCAGACGCCTGAGACCGTTGCCGCCTTCGTGAAGGAACTCCTCAAGGCCGGCAACCGTGCCGAGATTATCATGATGCCCGAAGAATAAGCAGACCATGGCATATCTATTTTCATCAGAGTCAGTATCTGAAGGCCATCCCGACAAGGTGGCCGACCAGATATCTGATGCCATCCTCGACCAGTTCCTGGCCTATGATGACAAGGCTCGCGTGGCTTGCGAGACCTTTGTCACCACAGGCCAGGTGGTCATCATGGGCGAAGTGCGCAGCGATGTCTACATCGACCTGCAGACCATCGCCCGCAACACCATCAAGAAGATAGGCTACACCAAGGCCGAGTACCAGTTCGACGGCAACTCGTGCGGCATCCTGACCGCCATCCACGAGCAGAGTGCCGACATCAATCGCGGTGTCGACCGTGAGGAGGACGATGATCAGGGAGCCGGCGACCAGGGCATGATGTTCGGCTACGCCACCTGCGAGACCGAGAACTACATGCCCGTCTCGCTCGACCTGGCCCACCTCATCATGCGCACCCTGGCCGACATCCGCAAGGAGGGCCAGGTGATGACCTACCTGCGCCCCGATGCCAAAAGCCAGGTGACCGTCCAGTATAGCGACGAGGGCATCCCCGAGCGCATCGACACCATCGTGGTCTCCACCCAGCACGACGAGTTTGCCGACGAC
>JAFUST010000100.1 GCA_017467535.1 Prevotella sp.
CAAGCGCGACGACGAGAACTACTTCTACGTAGGCTGCTGTGAGTACAAAGGCAAGGGCAACGAGCCTGAACTCATCAAGGAGCCGCTGGAGTACGAGGCTATTAAGGTACAGACACGTAACTATAAGAACTAAGGAATTATGGCAAAGAATATCAGTTTTACAATAAAGTTCTGGCGCCAGAATGGCCCCAAGGACGCAGGTCACTTCGATACGCACGAGATGCACGACATACCTGATGATACCTCGTTCCTCGAGATGCTCGACATCCTGAACGAGGAACTCATCAACGAGGGCAAGGAGCCCTTCGTGTTCGACCACGACTGCCGCGAGGGTATCTGCGGCATGTGCTCACTCTACATCAACGGCACGCCCCACGGCAAGACCGAGCGTGGCGCTACCACCTGCCAACTCTACATGCGCCGTTTCAACGACGGCGATGTGATCACCGTAGAGCCCTGGCGCTCGGCTGCCTTCCCCGTCATCAAGGACTGCATGGTAGACCGCAACGCCTTCGACAAGATCATCCAGGCAGGCGGCTACACCACCATCCGTACTGGTCAGGCTCAGGATGCCAACGCCATCCTCATCCCCAAGGAGGATGCCGACGAGGCTATGGACTGTGCTTCTTGCATCGGCTGTGGCGCCTGCGTCGCTGCCTGTAAGAACGGCTCCGCCATGCTCTTCGTATCCAGCAAGGTGTCTCAACTCGCCCTCCTTCCCCAGGGCCGCGTAGAGGCTGCCAAGCGTGCTAAGGCTATGGTGCTGGCTATGGAGGAGGCCGGCTTCGGCAACTGCACCAACACCCGTGCCTGCGAGGCCGTCTGCCCGAAGAACGAGACCATCGCCAACATCGCCCGTCTGAACCGCGAGTTCATCAAGGCTAAGTTGGCCGACTAATAGTTGTAACCTCATAGTGTGATCGCTCCCAACTCCAACTCTAAAGGGGTTGGGAGTGATTTTGTAAGAAGAGTAAAGATGCATTATGCCATAAATCTCAGCCGATGGCTGGCAGCCCACGCCTCGCTGTTTATCATTGCCATTGCGGTGATGACATTCTTCGTGCCTGACCTGTTTTCGTGGGTCAGGGGAACCACACAGACCGTTATCCTGGGCATCATCATGCTGACGATGGGACTGACGCTGACGACGGACGATTTCCGCGTCCTGGCGCGTCGGCCGCTGGATATTCTGATAGGTGCCTGCGCCCAGTTCCTGATCATGCCCTGCGTGGCTTATCTGTTGGTGCGCGTGTTCCGTCTGGAGCCGGCTCTGGCGCTGGGCATCCTGCTCGTGGGCTGCTGTCCTGGCGGTGTGTCGAGCAACATCATGTCCTATCTCTGTCACGGCGATGTGGCTTTCTCCGTCGGCATGACCTGCGCTTCCACCCTGTTGGCACCAGTCATGACGCCGCTGCTGATGGAGTTGACGGCAGGCGAGATCATCGAAATTGATGCCGTCGGTATGTTCCTCAACATCCTGATCGTGACGATTATCCCCGTTGGAATCGGCTGTTTTCTCAACTACACTTATTCTCATAAGGCGAGTTTCCCGACCATCCAGTCGCTCATGCCAGGACTCAGTGTCACGTGTCTGGCCTGCATCGTTGGCGGTGTCATCTCTACCGTTCACGACGACTTGGTGGCTCGCGGCCTCTGGCTCTTCCTCTGGACTTTCGCCGTCGTGCTGTGCCATAACTCCCTCGGCTATCTCTTAGGATGGACGGCTGGCCGCTTGGCGGGTTTCTCCGTAGCCAAGAAGCGCACCATCTCTATTGAGGTGGGCATGCAGAATGCAGGTTTGGCCACCGTTCTGGCTGGCACGTTCTTTGCCGCCCAGCCTCTGGCCGTGCTGCCCTGCGCCATCAGTTGTGCGTGGCACAGCATCAGTGGCACCATACTCGCAGGGCTCTTCCTGCGGGCGGATCGCCATCATAAGAAAGTTGAGCAGCAAAAGTGAGACAGGCGAGTGCCTTTCCTGTCGAATATCATGAGATGTTTTTCGCAGTGTGCCCTTTTCGGAGCGCCCTCAGCGTCTGTAGCAATACGCTGAGCAGGATGAGGGTGATGCCGAGATAGAACGAGAAGTTGATTTCGCGGCCCTCGCCGAAGATGAGAAAGGCAAGGATGATGGTGTAGCAGGGCTCCAAGTTGTAGGTCAGGTTGACGGTGAAGGCGGAGAGCCGCTTGAGGGCTTGAATCTGCAGGAGATACATGCCCACCGTGCAGAACAAAGCGTGGCAGAGCATGAACCACAGGTTTGAGCCCTCTGGAATGACGACCACAGGCTGTTGACTGGGGAAGAACAAGAGATAGACGGGGATGATGGCCGACACGATGACGAGGCCGCCCGCCATCTGATACATCAGCACGGTGCGACTGCGAACGCCCACGCTGACCTTCTTGTTGCAGATAGCATAGAGGGCGCAGACAGCCGACGACACGACTCCGATGGCGATGCCGTAGCGATAGCGGGCATCAAGCGAGAAGATGCACATCACGCCGATCACCGTTATCAGCGAGAACAACAGTTCGAGCCACGACAGCCGCTTCTTGAAGATCAGTGGTTCTAAGAGAGCCGTGAAGAACCCGATGAGCGAAAAGCAGATGACGCCTATCGACACGTTCGACGCCTTGATGCTGCCGTAGAAGAGTATCCAGTGGAACCCCAGCAAGGCACCGCAGCCGCACAGTTGCAGGAACTTGCGCCAGCCAACGCGCGGCAGACCTGTGAATACCAGCAGGATGCAACTGGTGAAGAGCATGCGGTACCACACGATGTCCACTTCGTTCAGCGTGATCAGCCGTCCGAACAGGCCCGTGAATCCTGCCAGCAGCACACTCAGGTGCAGTTGTATAAACCCCCTTTTCGTTTCGCTCATCATTGTTGTTGTTCGCTAATATTGTCTTAAAGGCTTTCTTCTTGTTCCTTTTGGCCGGCAAAGTTACAACTTTTTCTGCACTTTTTTCGTTATTTCAGAATTTTTTGTCTTTGCACACGGGTTATGCCAATTTGCTTTCAAGGGCCCATTTCTCTGCAGAAATCACGCTCATCTGATACGCCTTCTGTGCTTTTAACTCGGCTCGATATAACGACGCGGTCGTATTGGTGTGTCAAAGGTATGCCTCCTGACGGACCAAAACAAGTTGTTTTGGTCGGTTAGGGATGGGACTTTCGGGTCGTAAGTCACGGTACTATGAAACCAAAACAAGTTGTTTTGGTAGCAGTGTAGGCAGTGCAACTTCGGCAAAAAGGTACACTATACTTAACGCGCTGGTACTTAGACGATTAGAAAGGATAGTACAACTTTGACAGATATTGCATACTTTTGCTGGACGAGCATAACCTGCAATTCGTTGGAGTTGCTTCAAGCCCGTTTAATTAACACTTTGAGGCAGGGGAAATCCCCCAAAGTCCTCGTTTCCGCCCATAAAGATAAGCATGGTCTTGACATTTTTTTATTCACCAGACGTAATAATCTCAGAATTTTTATTTATCTTTGCAGGCAAAGTTTCCAATCAAGTCAGACCGCACTAAGAGAAAAGTTAACCAAATACCTATATTATGACTAACAATCAGTACATCCTGAACGCCAACCCCATTGTGGCGTTCCTACAGAAACCTTCGGCTGAGTTTACGAAGGAAGACATCATCGACTACATGGTGAAGAATGACATCCGTATGGTGAACTTCATGTATCCTGGCGGCGACGGACGGCTGAAGACGCTGAACTTCGTGGTCAACGACCTGGCCTATCTCGACACCATCCTCACTTGTGGCGAGCGTGTCGACGGCTCCAGCCTCTTCTCATTCATTCAGGCTGGTTCGAGCGACCTCTATGTGCTGCCCCGCTACCGCACGGCCTTTGTCGACCCCTTTGCCGAGATTCCCACGCTGTCGTTGCTCTGCTCGTTCTTCGACAAGGACGGCCGACCCTTGGAGTCGTCGCCCGAGCACACGCTGCACAAGGCTGCCGAGGCCTTCCGCAAGGTCACAGGTATGGAGTTCCAGGCTATGGGCGAACTGGAGTACTACGTCATCAGCGACGACGAGAGAATACAGGACGACGGCTCGGTGGCCGAGGTGAGTGCCTATCCCGCCCAGGATCAGCGCGGCTACCACGAGTCGGCCCCTTATGCAAAGGGCGGCGACTTCCGCACCCACTGCATACAGTATATCGCCCAGACGGGCGGACAGATAAAGTACGGTCACTCCGAGGTGGGCAACTTCTTCCTCGACGGCAAGAACTATGAGCAGAACGAGATTGAGTTCCTGCCCGTGCCTGTGGAGCAGGCCGCCGACCAGTTGATGGTGGCCAAGTGGATCATCCGCAACTTGGGCTATCAGTTGGGCTACGATGTCACCTTCGCCCCCAAAATCACAACCGGTAAGGCCGGCTCGGGGCTGCATATCCACATGCGTATGGTAAAGGACGGGCGCAACCAGATGCTCAGCGGCGGTGCCCTTTCGGAGAGTGCACGCAAGATGATTGCGGGCATGATGGATCTGGCGCCTGCCATCACCGCCTTCGGCAACAAGAATCCCATGAGTTACTTCCGCCTGGTGCCCCATCAGGAGGCACCTACCAACGTCTGCTGGGGCGACCGCAACCGCTCCGTGCTGGTGCGAGTGCCGCTGGGGTGGTCGGCCGATGTCAACATGGCGGCCTTGGCCAATCCTCACGACACGACGCTCACCGCCCAGCCTTCGCCGCTCACCAGCGAGAAACAGACCGTAGAGATGCGCTCGCCCGACGGCAGTGCCGACCTCTACCAGTTGTTGGCCGGCCTCTGTGTGGCCTGTCGTCACGGTTTTGAGATGGACAATGCTTTGGAACTGTCCGAGCGCACCTATGTCAACGTGAATATCCATGCTGCCGAGAACGCCGACCGTCTGGCCACCTTGGCTCAGTTGCCCGACTCGTGCGTGGCCAGTGCCGCCTGTCTTGAGCGTCAGCGTGCGGTGTTTGAGGAGTACGGCGTCTTCGCTCCTGCCATGATTGACGGCATCATCGCTCAACTGCGCGCCTTTGCCGACACCACCTTGCGCACCGATATCGAGGGTAAGCCCGACGAGTTGCAGAATCTCGTCAACCGCTTCTTCCACTGTGGCTAATTCTTTATATGGACTATCTGCTCGGCTGGCCGGCAGGACGGCTGGCAGGCCTCTTTCTTAACAGGGACAAGCGTTGATAAATTAAAATATTGTTTCACGAAAAGTTATTATTAGAAATGAATAAATTCTAATTACCACGCAGTTGCAACTGTTTGACAATCAGCAGTCGAAAGGGTGGGTCAGATACTTTGTAGAAGACAGTTCTACCGATCAGTGGATCATGACGTGCAAATGCGCAAGCATTGATGAAAGCCAGACATTTACTGCTCGTTTCACGCTGGACATCAATACGGGAGAATACTATATAAATAAGGAATAGACGGACTTTTGAGTTTTTTCATTCCTTCAGTTTCTTCTTCAGCAGTTTGTTGATGGCCTGCTCAAGCGATTCCGTGGGCTCTATGATGTTGTAGTCTTCCCAGAAGTCAGGGTCTGTGAAATAGTCCACTCGGTCGTAGAAGGCATCGCGCGAGTCGAAGGAACTGCGCCCGGAGATGGGCAGGATGTCGTCCTGCTGCTTGTCTGTGACCACCATCTCGCAGCAGGCTGTGAAGGAGGTAGCAAACAGACGTCGCCTCCAGTCGCAGTTGAAGCGGAACGTGTTGCATATATAACTGATGCGCGTCACCCCGTCCTCATAACGGTAGTTTATCAGGCAACTTAGTTCCTTGGGCTTGAAGCGCACGCCTGCGGGCTTCTTGATCAGCATCAGGCGCGTGGCCTTCTCCTGGTCACTCATGTCCAGCGTCAGTTCTGCACGGGTGAAGGCCAGCGTCTCGCAGTCGATGTACAGTTTGCCGAAGTACAGGGCGTAGGGCATTGCCATCCTGGGTGCTATGCTGACCACATACTGCGTGCGGTTGTCGATGACTTCGGGTATTTCCATCTTCAGGTCGTAGCAAGCCAGTTCCTCGGCGTTGAGCAGGAAGTCGGTGTTTTTCGCGATGTCCAGTTGGATGGGCTGCACGGGCCCGCCCATCACCTTCACGCTCAACGTGTCGCTTTTCTTCGGGCTCAGCAGGCGCCGTCCCTTGCGGATGGCCACGCGGTCCCTGTGCGTGTTGCGGTTGTAGGCCGTCTTATACATATCCACTACCCCCTCGGCCACATAGATGAAGTGTTTTTGCTTCATGGCCGTCTCGCGATAGAAGCAGTTGTACAGTTCTGGTTGCCGGCTGTAGTTCTCGGGTATCTTCTTGATGGCGGTGTTCACCAGTTCGCGCGGATCTTCGCCGAACACCACCACCTCCTGCAGTCGGATGCTTGCTGGCTTGAGTCGTATGCGCAGCGGTTCTTCCTGTGGGGCAGATATTTTCAGTTGGTAGGACTGGTAGCCGAGGTGCGACACCATGATCTGCACGGGCAGTTCATCCACTTTCAGCGTGAAGAAGCCGTCGTCGTTGGTGATGACCGACTTGGTACCCCCCATGACGGTCACAGAAGCCTGAACGATACGATCACCCGATTTCTCGTCGATGACTGTTCCGCTCACCACCGCCTTTTGTGCCCATGCAAGAGTGGCCCAGGCGGCCAGGAAAAGGAATAAAGTGCTTCTTCTCATACTATTCTGCTGCAAACTTACATATAATTTTTGAATTATGCAACTGCAGAGTTAAAAAAATGAGGTTTGCTGCATTGCAATTCAATAAATCCAGACAATACGTAAAAAAGATGAGTCAGGAGGAATCATAATCGGGAATTTCTTTGTATCTTTGTAGCCAGAAATGAAGATAGGAGAGATAGAATTTGGTTCCCGTCCGGTGTTCCTGGCACCGATGGAGGATGTGACGGACATTGGGTTCCGACTGCTGTGCAAGCGGTTCGGGGCTTCGATGGTCTACACGGAGTTTGTGTCGGCGGAGGCCCTGATCCGCGACGTGAAGTCGACACAGCAGAAACTCATCATCAGCGACGAGGAGCGGCCGGTAGGCATACAGATCTATGGTCGCGACGTGGAGGCGATGGTCGAGGCGGCGCAGATCGTGGAGCAGGCGGGGCCAGACATCATCGACCTGAACTTTGGTTGCCCGGTGAAGAAAGTGGCGGGCAAAGGAGCCGGGGCCGGTATGTTGCAGAACATCCCGAAGATGCTGGAGATCACGCGCAAGGTGGTGGACGCGGTGAAGTTGCCCGTAACGGTGAAGACCCGGCTGGGCTGGAACCAGGAGCAACTCATCATCACCACGCTGGCCGAGCAGTTGCAGGACTGCGGCATCCAGGCGCTGACCATCCACGGACGGACCCGTGCACAGATGTATACTGGCGAGGCCGACTGGACGCTGATAGGCGAGGTGAAGCGGAATCCGCGCATCCATATCCCCATCATAGGCAACGGCGACATCACCTCTGCCGAGGAGGCCAAGCGGGCGTTTGAGACCTACGGCGTGGATGCCGTGATGGTGGGGCGCGCCACCTTCGGGCGGCCGTGGATCTTCAAGGAGATGCGCGACTATCTGGACCGCGGAATTTTCGATGAAACCTTTGGTTTTAACGAGAAACTGGACATCTTGGAGGAGCAGTTGCGCATCAATGTGGAGCGAATTGACGAGACACGCGGCATACTGCACACCCGCAGGCATCTGGCTGCCACGCCCATCTTCAAGTCTATACCCAATTTCCGTCAGACCCGCATCGCCATGCTGCGGGCCGACAAGATGGACGAACTCATGGCCATACTCGAACAAACCCGCACGCTGTTAGGATGAGACGCTGGACCACCCTTCTCGCTATGGCTCTGACGCTGGTCTCGCAGGCACAAGATCTGCGGGAACTCTACCGCTACGACGAGACTAACAGTGCACTGGAGGGTCATACCACCCAGATACTGCAAGGGCGCGACGGGCTGCTGTGGATAGCCACCTGGAACGGGCTGTGCCGCTTCGACGGCTACGAGTTTGTGCAACTGAAGCCTCAGGCGGGCGATGGCTGCTCGATCTCCTCCGACCGGATACGCGACATCTGGCTGGCCGACGATGGCGACATCTACCTGCGGGCCGACGATGACATCTACCGCTTTGACACACGTACCTACCGCTTCAGCGACATGGCCGACGACGGGGAGCGGCAGCAGGCCGAGAACAGTCTGCTGAACCAGCCCACTCGCGGCAAACGCAAGAACGGCTTTTTCTATATCACCGACCAGCAGGGACTGGAGTGGCAGATCAGAGACGACGCCCTCTACTGCATGAGTCCCGTGGTGCGGCCTGCGCTGCCGCTGCCGATGGAGCAGAAGGCCATGGTGCGCTGCATACAGCGGGACAGCAAGGGGCGCGTGTGGGTGGCCACAAGAGACGATGCCACCGTCAGACTGCTGGACGGCGAGGGGCACCCCCTGGGCTATCTCTCAGCCAACGGCACGCTGACAGACCGTTGTCAGACGTTCGGCCACGCTGTCTACTGCCTCACCGAGACTCGCAGCGGCCACCTCTTTTTAGGCACGAAGCCCGACGGACTCTTTCGTTTGACGGAGCAGGCGGAGGGGCGGTTTGCGGTGGAACCTGTCGGCGGGCTGAGCAACAATCAGGTGTATGGCATTGCCGAAGACCGCTGGGGACGGCTGTGGGTGGCCACGCTGGGTGGCGGCATCGCCTGCATAGAGCATCCCGAGGCGGCGCACCCGCAGGTGGTCAGCACATGGGCCGATTACCCCGCAAACCTCTGTCAGAGCGTGCGCCATATCCACATCACCGGCGACACGCTCCTGGCCGCCACCACGGAGGGCCTGATTGTCGGAAAACTGACGGGAAACCTTCAAAAAATCCGATTCCATCGACACAGTAAAGAGCCCTACCGGCAGGACTGCCTGACCTGCAATGCCACGATGGACATCGCCGAGGACGCTGCGGGCCACCTGTTTGTGGCCACCGAGACGGGAGGCATCTGCGAGATCATGTCCGACAATCTGCTGGCCGACACCCTCTCATTTCGTCACTACAACCTGCAAAACGGTCTGCTGCCCACTGACATGACGCTCAGCATGACGCCCGTGGCCGACGGGCGGTGGCTGGTGGTCTGTCCGAAGCAGATGGTCTACCTTGACACCAAGGCTGGCACCTACGAGAATCTGGATCATCACTTCTTTCACGAGATACTGCGCTTCAGCGAGGCCCGTCCGCTGCTGACGGGCGACGGCCGCTGGCTGATTCCCACGCTGGAGGGAGCCGTGTGGCTGCCACTCGGCGAGATGCGCCGCAGCAACTACCAACCGCCGCTGCTGCTGACGAGCATCAGCACGCTGCACAAACAGGGACAGGGCGACACCGAGAACCTGGCCGTCACCATGCTCGACACCCTGCGGCTCAGTCCTTCGGAGCGCAGCATCACTGTGCGCTTCTCCGCCCTCGACTACACCGACCCACAGGCCGTCAACTACCAGTTCCGACTGGACAGCGAGGGCACCGACTGGACCAACCTGGGCCACAACCACAGCGTCACCCTGCTGGACCTGCGCCCCGGCACCTATCACCTCGCCATCCGCTCGACCAATAGCGACGGCACGTGGACCGACAACACCCGCACGCTGACCATCATCGTAGAGCCCACGTTCTGGGAAACGCCGTGGGCCGTGGTGCTCTTCATCGTGCTGGCACTGGCCGTCGTGGGGAGCATCGTCTATACCTTATTATATATACGCCGCATCAAGCGCCGCCAGCAGGAGACCCTTGCCGCCTATCTGTCGCTTCTGGAACAAATGGAGACCAAGGAGACACCGCAGCCGACGGAGCAGACCAGCGACCCCTTCATGCAGCAGGTACTGGCCTTCGTGGAGGCGAACATCAGCAACAGCGAGGTGGACGTGAACCAGATGGCTGAGGCCTGTGCCGTGAGCCGTTCGGTGCTGCAGCGCAAGATGAAGCAACTGATGGGTGTCTCGCCGGCCGACTTTTTGCGCGAGGCCCGCATCAAGCATGCCTGCCAACTGCTGAAAAATGCCGATTCTATCGTTGCCGATGTGGCCTATAAGTGTGGTTTCAACGATCCCAAGTACTTCAGCCGCTGCTTCAAGCAGTCGGTGGGCGTCTCGCCCTCGGAGTATAAAAATCAGGTCAAATAGGTGGATTTTCGCGTCTCTCCACCTCGTTGACGCATTTTTCGCCCTCACCTCTTTTATATTAGTCGTATCTTTGCCGGCGGAAATCCTACTTAAAACAACTGCTTATATGAAGAAACTTATGTATGTGATGATGGCGCTGCTGCTGACCCTTTCGTCAGGCATGCAGGCCAAGAAGGTGCACACGTTGGGCGACTCGACGATGGCACCTTACGATGAATCGGCCACCAACACGCGCGGTTGGGGAATGTACTTCGGTAACTTCCTGACCAACGGTTGGACCAGCGTGAACTACGCCAAGGGCGGACGCGACTCGCGCGGCGGCTACAACGAACTCTGGCAGAACGCCAAGAACAACGTGGAGGCCGGCGACTACGTGCTCATCCAGTTTGCCCACAACGACGAGAAGTTCAACGGCGTGGACAATGAGGAACTGCAGGCCTACTACACCGCCAAGGGCGATGCCACGAATGCCGCCTCGGTGAAGAGTGACGGCCGCGGCACCGTGCCTTCGACGACCTACAAGAATTGGCTGACGAAAATCGTCAACGAGGTGAAGGCCAAGGGCGCAACGCCCATTTTGGTGTCGGCTGTCTGCCGTTGCTACTTCGGCAGCGACAACAAGATTACCAAGGCCGGTCAGCACAACCTGGCCGACAAGTTTGACGCCCTGGTGAACGGCACGCTGAAGACGGGTCAGAAACTGACCACCGACGACCACTCGATGGACTACTCCTACCAGATGGAGCAACTGGCCAAGGAACTGAACGTGGCCTTCATCGACATGACGAGTGCCACGAAGTCGCTCTACGAGAGTTACGGCACCTACGACAAGTGCTATGCCGCCATGTTCGACAAGGGTGGCGAGAAGGACAACACCCACTACAACACCACGGGTGCCCTGCTGGCAGCCCGCCTCTGCGCACAGTTGATGAAGGAGCAGGGTATCCTGACGGACAACATCAACGTGCCCACCGACCTCTCTATCTCTCCCGCCACGGCCGACATGGGTGATGGCTATCTGGGACAGTTTGCCACGAAGGAACTGACGCTCAACGGCTTCGGTCTCGACCCCGCCACGGGTACCATCGGCATCACTGCCACCGAGGGCATCCTGCTCTCTACCGACAAGCAGACTTGGGAAAACACGCTCACCTTCGACTATACTAACGGTACGCTGGTGAAGACCTTCTACGCCAAGGTGAACCTGACCGTGGCCGGTAGGTTCAACGGCACCGTGACGGCTACGCTGGGCAGCAAGAAGGTGGATGTGCCCCTCACCGTGAATGTGGTGGAATTGGGCGGTGGCGACCCATTCAGCGTGAAGTGGGCGCTGACCAGCAAGAACGACCCCGAGATTGAAGGCAATGCGCTGGCCACGGCCACGAAGTATGAGGGCATGGGCACCTACGGTCTGCTCAACGGCTACGGCGCACTGATCGCCCCTGGCGATGGCAAGGGCGGCACCTGGGCTGCCGGTATCGACGACGTGCCCGGCCAGTATGTGCAGTTTGCCGTGACGGCTCCCGAGGGCAAGAAACTCGACATCAACCATATCGCCATGGCCATCAAGGCCCAGGGCGGCGGTTCGCTGCAGTGCCATGTCTACTATTCCACCGACGGCTTCGTCTCCCGCAAAACCCTGCTGTCGTCGGGCGTGCTCACCAGCACTGTCGTCAACATCGACGACAACACCGTGATGGCCAGCCTCGACGAGGGCGAGCAACTGCTGGTGCGCATCTATCCCTGGTCTACCAAGGAGGATAAGGGCCGCTGGATCTGTGTGCAGGATGTGGTGGTGAGCGGTCAGTCGAAAGATGCCGCCGGCGTGAACATCGAGGGCACGATCTCCTATAGCCTCAGTGCAGGCGGAAAGAATCAAGGCGACGATGCCGTCTTCGCCCCCACGGAACTGTCGGCAGGTTTTGCTGCCAAGAAGTGGACGGCCGGCAGTGCGCTGACGGTTGAGGGCACGAAGTCCTACCGCGGCGCAAGCGGCACGGCCAATATCCCCCAGACCCGTATCTATAACGGCACCGGCGCAAGTTTTCCCGGTACTGCCACCAAGGACAACACCCTGACGCTGACCCTGACACCAGAGGACGGCTTTACGTTTGTGCCCACACAGGTCAGTTTCGAGGCCGCTCGCTATGGCACCGACGGTGGCAACATCAGTGCCAGCATCGGCGAGGGCGACGATGCGGTGGTGCTGGTGAGCAACGCTGCTGTCAACCGCGACGGCAAGAGCCTGGCCGTCCAGTCGTTTTCCGAGGACATCAACGGTGTGACGGTCACTACCGACAAACCACTGAAACTGAACTTCTCGTTCCTCTCCCTGGGTAACAGTAAGGAGATGGGCCTTTCGAACGTGGTGATCAAAGGCACTCTCGTGGGTACTGCCGCTCAGACCACAAAATATGAACTGACTACCGCCGTGGAGCCTGCCGAGGCCGGCACCATAGAGGTGGAGCCCGACATGGCCTCCTACAAAGAGGGTACTACTGTGAAACTGACCGCCAAGCAGAACTTCGGCTTTCGCTTCAAGGAGTGGCAGGACGCCACCGGCGCCAAGGTGACGACCGACGCCGTGACCACCGTGACGATGGATGCAGCGAAAACCATGAAGGCCGTCTTCGAGACCGTGCCTGTCTATACCATCACCACCAAGGTGACCAACGATGCAGAGCGCTCGCTGGGCAGCATCACCCTGACCCCTAACGACCATGCCAACCGCTATGAGGCCGGCACGGAGATCACTGCCACGGCCAACGAGAGCAAGATACTGAAGTTCATGCAGTGGACTGACGAGAACCAGAATGCCGGCACACAGGCCGTCCGCATGCTGACCGTCGACAAGGACATGGAGTTGGTGGCCAACTACGAGGTGCAGGACTTCATCGCCGTGTTTGATGCCAGCAGCATGCAGAGTTATGCCTATACCACCACGTCGGGCTATCCCTTTTCGGCCGACCTGACCTGGGACGACAACCGCAATGCCAAGGCCAGCGTGGTGAAGGTGAAGGACGGTTCGCTGGCTTACACCAAGGATGGTGGCACCCCCGTGGTGCGCAATCGTGAGGGCGTGGTGCTCGCCGGCATCAACGGCCTCTACCAGAACGGCTACCGCACCACCGACATCGCCTGGCAGTATGAGTTCTCTACCGTGGGCTTCACCACGGCTACGTTTACGGCCGACATGGCTGCCAAGAACATGGCCACCAAGAACTGGAAGGCCCTCGTCTCTACCGACGGCAAGACCTATGAGCCCATCAAGGGCGCAACCTGGGAGATGACCGCCAACAGCGTGAAGCCCCTGAGCATTGACCTGCCTGCCACGGCTATCGGCAAGGAGACCGTCTATCTGCGCATCACCGGCGACGGCACCGATCTGCTGTCGAGCAGTTATGCCTTCGACAAGACCTTCGACGGACTGGACTACTGCGACCACTCTGAGAGCGGCGTGGGCAATGTCTACGTGCTGGGCACGGCTGAGGTCGTGGCCGACAACGACGCCCCCGTGGCCATCGGTCTGCTGCCTGCCGACGGCGCCAAGGACGTGAGCGCCACCGGTCGCATCACCATCTCCTACGACGAGCGCATCCTCTCGGCAGAGAGCACGGCGAAGGCTACCCTGCAGGGTAACGGCGAGACCAAGGAACTGTCGCCCGTATGGAGCAACCGCTCGGTGAGTTTCGACTACATGGCCTTGGCTTATGGTCAGACCTACACCTTCTCGATGCCTGCCGGTTTCGTGCAGGACCGTTCGGGCAACAAGGGCGCTGCCGTCAGCATGACCTTCACCGTGATGGAGCGTCAGCAGCCGCAGGCTCGCCTCTATGATGCCGTGGTGGCTCTGGACGGCACCGGCGACTACACCACCGTGCAGGCTGCCATCGATGCTGCTCCTGCCAACAGAGTGAAGCCCTGGCTCATCTTCATCAAGAACGGCCAGTACAACGAGCATATCAATATTCCCGCCACGAAGCCCTATCTGCACCTCATCGGTCAGCAGCGCGACAAAACCGTCATCCTGGACGATAAACTGAGCGGTGGCGACAATGCCCTGCACGTCAGCGTCGGTGCAACCGTGGTGGTGAATGCCGACAACACCTTCTTCGAGAACCTGACACTCGAGAACTCCTATGGTCACGAGAAGCAGGAGGGCCCGCAGGCCCTGGCCCTGAACACCGTCGGCGACCGCATCGCCCTAAACGGCGTGGCCCTGCTCTCCTATCAGGATACCTGGATCACCTCCAGCAACCAGAAGGCCCGCCACTACATCAAGAACTCGATCATCGAGGGTGCCGTGGACTTCATTTACAACGGTGGTGATGTGTATCTCGACGGCGACACGCTGGAGATCAACCGTCCCTCGGGCGGCTACATCGTGGCTCCCTGGCACAGCGAGGAGACCCGGTGGGGCTACGTGTTCCAGAACAATGTCATCCGTCCGCGTGCCGGAGTGGATGTGAAGGATGTATGGCTCGGTCGTCCTTGGCACGGCACGCCCAAGACGGTGTTCATCAACACCCAGACCTTTGTGAACATCCCTGCCAAGGGCTGGTACAACACGATGGGCGGACTGCCCGAACTCTGGGCCGACTATGGCACCGTGGATGCCAACGGCAACCCCGTCAGCACCAAGGAGCGTGAGTCTTACTACTACTATTGGGCCGACGATGCCAAGACCCAGAAGGTGGAGAAGTATGATGTGAAGAACTACCTGACCGACGAGGAGGCAGCCCAGTACACCATCCAAAACGTGATGAGCGGCACCGACGGTTGGCAGCCCAACCTGCTGTGCGAGGCCTGCCAGGCTCCCGTCGTGAAGGCCAATGGCGGCAAGATAGAGTGGGAGACCGTGCCCTATGCCATCTGCTATGTCATCACCAAGGGCGAGCAGGTCGTAGGATTCACCACGGAGACCAACTATGAGGCCGAGTCGGGTGCTGCCTATCGGGTGCAGGCCGTCAATGAGTATGGCGGACTGAGCCAGTACGGTGTGGCACCGGTCAGCACGGGTATCGATGCGCTGACGTCAACGGCCAGCACTTCCTCTCCCGTTCAGTACTATACGCTCGACGGACGCCAGCACGACAAAGCCGCACTGAACGCTACGGTACGCGGCGGCGGTATCCTCATCGTCCGCATGGCCGACGGCAGTGTGCGCAAGGTGATGAAGTGAGATTAATGCTTGATGTTCCGCGGGTGGTGCAACAGCACCTCCTCGCGGAGCGTCTGCATAGAGATATGTGTATAGATTTCGGTGGTGCCGATCGATTCGTGGCCCAGCAGTGCCTGGATAACGCGAAGGTCGGCACCGCCTTCCAGTAGGGCCGTGGCAAAGGAGTGGCGCAGTGTGTGGGGCGAGATGGTCTTCCGGATGCCTGCCTCCTCGGCCTGCCTCTTCAGCATGATGAGTATCATGGTGCGTGTCAGATGGGCGCCGCGGCGGTTCAAGAAGACATAATCCTCCTCGCCGGGCCTGATCTTCAGCGAATTGCGCCACGGCAGATAGTTGTCTATTTCCCTGAGTGCCCGTTCGGAGATAGGCACCAGACGCTCCTTCGACCCCTTTCCCATGATGCGCACGAAGCGTTCTTCGGCGTAGACCTGTGAGAACTGCAGGCCGACCAGTTCAGAGACACGGAGACCACAGGAGAAGAGCACCTCGATGATGGCGCGGTTGCGGTGGCCCTCGGGCTTCGACAAGTCGATGCTGTCCTCCAGTTTGTCCACCTCCTGTGGCGTCAGGAACTCTGGCAGATGTTCGCCCACCACGGGCGATTCCAGCAGTTCCGTAGGGTCGCTGTCCATGTAGCCGTCCATGACGAGAAACCGGTAGAACGAGCGCACGCCGCTCAGGATTCTGCACTGCGAGCGCGGCCCGATTCCGATGTCGTGCAGCCCGGCGGCAAAGGCCTGCAGGTCCTCCAGCGCAGCGTCGGCAGGCACCTTCGCCGTCTGCCCCAGAAACACCAGCAGTTTGTCCAGGTCGCGGCCATAGGCCTCCACCGTGTTTGCCGACATGCTGCGCTGCAGTTTCAGGTAGCGCAGGTAGTCGCGCCGCATCTTTTTGGTCTGTTCGTCCATCGTCATAGCCTGTTTTATGGTGCAAAATTAAAAAAAACTCCCCACAAGCAGCCCATGTTTTATGTTTTTTTTATAAATTTGCAGCCGAAATAGAAACGATGACCCATTCAGACGAGACAATGAGACACAAAATCCCGGCGCTCCTGCTGGCCCTCCTGCTGGCAGCCATACAGGCACAGGCGGCCCCCGCCCTGCGCGGTCCCTTCACCGTCAGACAGCCCGACGGCACCCTGCTCACCATCGAGCAGCATGGCGACGAGCACCATCACTGGACAGCCACTGTCGACGGCACGCTGGTGGTCAACACCGGCCTTGGTGGCTGCTACGTGGCACAGATCAACGACGAGGGCCTGCTCACGCCCACTGCCATCCTGGCCCACGAGCCCCTGCTGCGCAGCGCCGAGGAGCAGCAGGCCATAGCCCGGCAGGCCCAGCGCCGCCCCCGCTTCCACAGTCGGGGCCAGGCCCTTCGGCGCCGTGCGCTGGGCATCAATGCCAGTAGCCACTACCTGCCGCACACCGGCACGCCCCGTGTGCTGGTCATCCTGGCCGCCTACAGCGATTTGCCCTTCACGGTCAATGAGCCCCTCAGGGCCTTCTCACAGTATATGCACGGAGACACGCAGGAGGATCTGGGCAACCACAACGACCTCAACCACTACAGCGTGCAGCAGTACTTCGACGCCTGCAGCCACGGACAGTTTGTGCCACAGTTCGACCTGGTGGGCCCCATCACCCTGCCCCAGACCATGGACTACTATGGCGGCACCTCCTCCACCGGCAGCGACGACCGCTTCGGCGAGTTCTGCCGCGATGCCACCGAGGCCGCCAAGCCCCTGGTGGCCGACTGGTCGGTCTACGACAACGACGGCGACGGCACCATCGAACTGGTGTGCATCATCTTTGCCGGCTACGGCCAGAACCAGGGCGGAGCCGCCAGCACCCTCTGGGCCAAAGCCAGCAACCGCAACCTCCAGTTGGACGACCAGCACCGCATAGCCTTCTTCAACTGCTGCAGCGAACTGTTTCATCCTGCCGAGGCATACCGCGACCGCATCAACGGCAAGGGCACCTTCTGCCACGAGTTCTCCCACTGCCTGGGCCTGCCCGACCTCTATGCCACCACATCGTCGGCCTATGTCGACAATCAGGGCATGGAGTCGTGGGACATCATGGACTATGGCCTCTACAACAACAACGGCTTCTCCCCCTGCCTCTACACCGCCTGGGAGCAGGAGGTCATGGGGTGGACCGTCATCGAGCCGCTCAGCACAGACTCATCACTCCACCTCCAGCCTCTGGAGGAGGGCGGCAATGCCTACAAGATAGTCAATACCAACAACGAGCGCGACTACCTGGTAATGGAGAACATCCAGCAGCGCGGCATCAACGCCCGAGCCCTGGGCCACGGCCTGCTGGTCTACCATGTGGCCTATCCCCACGAGCAGGTCGGCATGTACGACGCCCCCAACAACACCCCGGGCCGTCCCGCCGTGGCCGTGGTGCCTGCCGGCGGACTGCTCATCAACAAATACCTGATGGGCACAGGCCGCACCTACACCAACGCCGAGTGGCGGGCCAGCGTGGCGGCCTCACCCTTCCCCGGCACCGGTCAGGTCACCACCCTGAGCGACGGCCAGCAGTTGCCCAACTTCTGCTTCTACGGCCCCGACGGCACCACCCTTCCCGTCGGCATCGTGCTGCACCAGATCGACGAGTCACCCGACGGTACCGTCACCCTCACCCTGGCCGACCCCACCGCCGTCCGCCCCCCTCGTTCCTCCCTCCTCGCTCCTCCCTCCTCGCCCCTCCACAATCTGCTGGGCCAGCGCGTCCACCGTCCAGCACCGGGCATCTACATCTGGAACGGAAAAAAAGTAAAAAGATAAAACGACGACACACATAGTTTAATGTTCAATCTTCAATGTTCAATGAATAAGATCTTAGCAATCCTTTTAGCCCTCTTCACCCTCGCGGCCTCCGCGCAGACCGAAGAGCCCGCGGCCGCCGGCCAATTCTCAATTCCCAATTCTCGCCCCCTCCGCATCGGCTATCTCAGTTACGACTCCGCACTGGTCCGCATGGCCGACTATGCCGCCGTGCAGCAGCAGATGGCCGCCCTGCGCTCCGCCTACGAGGCCGAGATGCAGCGCGTGGAGGACGAGTTCAACCAGAAGTACGAGGCCTTCCTGGAGGGTCAGAAAGACTTCCCCCGCACCATCCTGCTCAAGCGCCAGACCGAACTGCAGACGCTGCTGCAGCGCAACGTAGACTTCCGCCGTCAGGCCCAGACCGAACTGCAGCAGGCCGAGCGCCAGGCCATGCAGCCCCTGCACCAGCGCCTGACCGAGGCCATAGCCCGCGTGGCCGCCCATCAGGGCCTGGCCGTGGTGCTCAACACCGACTCCCGAGCCTGCCCCTTCGTCGACCCCGCGCTGAGCGTCGACGTCAGCCAGGCCGTCAACGATCTGCTCCGCTGATGATGACGCCCGACGCACTGCCCACGGCCCCAGGCCCCATCGGCATCTTCGACAGCGGCTACGGCGGACTGACCATCCTCCACGGCATCCGCCAGCGCCTGCCCCAGTACGACTATCTCTACCTGGGCGACAACGCCCGTGCCCCCTACGGCACCCGCTCCTTCGACGTGGTCTACCAGTTCACCCGCCAGGCCGTGGTGCGCCTCTTCCAGATGGGGTGCCACCTCGTGGTGCTGGGCTGCAACACCGCCTCGGCCAAGGCCCTGCGCACCATCCAGCAGACCGACCTGCCCCGCCTCGACCCCCAGCGGCGCGTGCTGGGCATCATCCGTCCCACGGCCGAGGTCGTGGGGTCGCTCACGCGCACCCGCCATGTGGGCATCTTTGCCACCGAGGGCACCATCCGCAGCGAGTCCTACAATCTGGAGATCGGCAAACTCTTCCCCGACGTGCAGGTCAGCGGCGTGGCCTGTCCCTTCTGGGTGCCCCTGGTGGAGTACAACGAGGCCACGGGGCCCGGAGCCGACTATTTCGTGCGTAAGCGCGTAGACCAGTTGATGAGCCTCGACCCGCAGATAGACACCGTCATACTGGGCTGCACCCACTATCCCCTGCTGCTGCCCAAGATCCGCCGCTACATGCCCTCGGGCGTGCGCATCGTCTCCCAGGGCCACTATGTGGCCGACAGCCTCAGCCACTACTTCCGCCGCCACCCCGAGATAGAGCAGCGCTGCACCCGCGGCGGCCGCGTGCACTACCTGACCACCGAGAACCCGCAGAAGTTCAGCGAGCAGGCCCAGATC
The DNA here is from genome assembly GCA_017467535.1 of Prevotella sp. GTDB lineage: Bacteria > Bacteroidota > Bacteroidia > Bacteroidales > Bacteroidaceae > Prevotella. The sequence goes on from JAFUST010000100.1 coordinate 19,540, forward strand.
TTCCTCCGCGAGCCCGTGGAGGTGGAGCACATCACGCTGGGGTAGCGGCGTCTATTGTTTATTGGCTAATGTTTATTGTTTATTGTTTATTGTCCTTCAGCAGTTGCTCCGCCGTCTCCGCGCCCTGTTGGGCCACCCGCGTGGCGGCGTGGTCTTCGCCATACTTTTCACGGAATACGGCCAGTGCCTGCCGGTAGCAGTTGAGCGCCGCCTGGTAGTCCTGCTTCAGCAGATAGGCATAGCCCATGTTGCAGCGCACCTGCGCTACGTCCGGATGCGGCCCGTCGTATGTCTCTCCATATATGGCCAGAGCCTTCTGCAGGAACTCCAGTGCCCTGTCTGGCAACCCCATCTTGCAGTTGATGGTCCCCAGGTTGTTGCACGAGACGGCAATCTCAGGATGCGCCTTGCCGTAGATGTTGATGCGTGAGATGAGTGCCTTCACGTAGCATTCCATCGCCTCGTCCAGACGGCCCAGATTGTCCAGGGCAGCCCCGATGCTGTTGTACGACGTGGCCACCAGCGGATGGTTCTCGCCGTAGACGCCCGCCCTGATGCTCAGCGCCCGTCGGTAGAACTGCAGGGCCAGCGAGTCGTTGCCCTGGGCGGCGTAGACGGCCCCCATGTTGTGATAGGCCTGTGCCGTGGCCGGGTGAGCCTCGCCGCACGTCTTCTCGCAGATGCTCAGTGCCTGCTGGTAGCACCTCATGGCCTGCTCCAGGTCGCCCGTCCGCTTATAGGACAGCCCCATGTTGTTGTAGACCATTGCCACGTCGGCGTGCTCCGTGCCGATAGTTCCCCGCCATATCTCCAGTGCCTCGCCGTAGCACCTCAGTGCCTCGGCGTAGCGGCCCAGACACAGGTGCACGTAGCCCAGATTGTTGTATGATAGTGCCACGTCCTCGTGCTCCCTGCCATATACCGTCTGCCAGATGGCGAGAGCCTGCTGGTGATTCTCCTCGGCCTCGTTGTAGCGGCCCAGGCTGGACAGCGTCACCCCCAGGTTGTTGTAGGCCGTTGCCGCGTCGGCGCGCTCCTCGCCCTGTTGCGTCAGGGCCAGCCTCAGGCTGCGTCGGTCGTAGAGCAGCGCCTTCTCGTAGTCTGCCACATAGCGGCCCAGAAACTTACCCGCCGTGAGTTGCCATTCCACACGTGTGGTATCCAGTTCGGCGCGTGTTTCAATGTAGTGGCGCGCCTTCTCGTTGTCCAGCCGCGCCAGTGCTATCGTGAAGAGTTGGTACAAGTGCTCTGCATCCCTCTCCTGCTGCTTCAGCACCTTGGCCATGTCCGCCTCCGCCTGCCGGATCATGTCGTTGGCAGAGATGACGCTCCGGTCTATTCTTGCAAGCGCCTCACGGTTGCGCTCAAGCACGCCCACGGGGTCAAACTCCGCGCTGAGCAGTGAGTCTGCACGCTCCAGGTCGCCGTTCTCAATGCAGATGTTGACTTCGCGCTCTCGATCGCTCAGGCTGTCGTAGTCTATGTGAGCATAGTGCTCGGCTAGTCCGTCGATGAGCGACTGGTATTTCTCAAACCGCTCCTGCAGCCCCCTCAACGCCTCACTGTACTGCTCCGCCGTCATCATTTGGTCTGCCTTTTGCTGCTCCAGCAGGGCGAGCCTGGCCTTGTAGTTCTTTTCAGCCGTCCTGTATGCATTGTCCTCTATACGCTGCTTGTCGGCCTGCAACTGGGCCGTCTGCACCATAGTAATGATCAGGGGCACTCGGTCAGAGAAGGCATGCTGCCGTCCGATGATGCTTTTCTCGTTCAGTTCGTAACCGCTCTTCTGCACCTGCTGCAGGGCGTAAGGCTCGCCGTTTCTCTTGCCGGGCATACTCATGAGGATAGTGCCGTCGCCGCGACTCACAGTGGCATTGTGCTCCCCCTTCACCCTGACAGTCACGCCGCTCAGGGCCTCTCCCTTTCGGTCGGGGCGCCCCAGCGTCTTCACCAGACCCTGCTGCGTCTGCGCATCCACAGACACCGGCAGCAGTCCTGCCAACAGCAGCATTCCAACGATCATGATTTGCACTCTACGAGGTGTCATCATCAGCCATTCCTTTTTTACTTACGATTGCAAAGATACACAAAAATAAGAAAAGCACAAAAAAATCTGGAATCTCTCAGCCTATTTCGTGAAGTTTTTGTAAATTTGTAGCCGAAATACGAAGAGAACTATAAATAAGGAATGAGAAGATTCGTTGCACTTACGGTTTGCCTTTGGGCTGCACTGGCTGTCGTGGCACAGACCCAGCAGGGGTTTGTGAAGACGAAGGGGCGCATGGTGAACGGTCAGCATGTAGCCGGACAGGGCCTGCCTGGGGCTACGGTGACTATTCAGGGGCGCAGTGCCGTGGCTGTGAAAAATGCCAACGGCTCGTTCTCGTTTCCTGTTTCTGGCAAGTCCTTTAGGGTTCAGGGAGTTCAGAAAAAAGGATATCAACTGGTGGATGCCGATGCGACGGCCAAGGCATATCACTATTCTCCTAATCCTATTTTTTTTGTGATGGAGATGCCTGAACAGCAGATGGAAGACCTCCTGATCGCTCAGGAGAAAATCAGTCAAGGCTTGAAAAAACAGTATCAGCGTAGTCTGGCAGAGAACAGACGGCTGAGAGAAGAAAACAGAATCTCGCAAGAGGAATACGAAAAGAATCTACAGCAGATTATTAACGAGCAGAATAATAGCGGAAAACTGATTAAGGAGATGGCTGAGCGCTATGCCAGTATGGACTACGACCAATTGGATGAATTCGGGCAGCGCATCAGTGAACTGATATTAAATGGCGACCTTCAAGAGGCTGACTCGATGCTAAAGACGAAAGGAGATATTTCCTCAAGGGCAGATATATTCAGACGCGAGTGGCAAGTACTGAATGATGAGAAAGAAAATCTCGCCCAACAGCGGCAGAAAACAGTTCAGGCACGTGAATTGTTGCAGAAGAAAATGGAAGAACTGGCTACTGACTGTTACAGCAAAGCGGAAATATTCAAGATGCAGTTTATGGTAGACTCGGCCATGCACTATCTGAGGCAGCGTGCAGAATTAGACACTATGCGTAGTGACTGGACGTACAATTTTGCCTACTACTGTTACGAGAATAATTATTATTCGCAAGCCATTAGTGGGTGTGAGCGGATATTGGCACTTTACCCTCAAGAGCCACTACTTGAAACAAAGACTCTACTGGGTATTGTCTATCATTTAACTGGTCAGCGAGGCAAAAGCACTGCCCTGTTTGAAGATTTAGTGGAACAGCGCCAATTAATCTATGCCTCGAATCCAGGGACTGCCGACCAGTTGGCAACATCGCTGATGAACTTAGGTAACACCTACAAAGAAACGGGCAGATACGACGATGCGGAAAGAGTCTATAGTGAGTCGTTGAAACTAAAAAGGCAACTAGCACATGACACGGAAGGTGAGTTTGATGTTGCAACCACCCTTTATAATCTGGCAACGCTCTACCTGAATCAGAGCCGGTTTGCAGAGGCCGAGCCTTATCTGCAGGAGGCACAGACCATCTATCGTCGCTGCATAGACAGAGATCCAAGCAATCTGGAATATCAAGAAGATTTGGCACATCTGTTGAGGATGATAGGGGCTATGTATCATGAGACGCAACGGCAAAAAGAGGGTATCCAGTTGGCTGAAGAGTCAGTGGATATCTGCCAGGAATTAGCGGAGAGAAATCCTCAGAAATACAACTTGTCTCTCAGTTCGTCACTCTCCACTGTGGCTGCTATTTATAAGGATACGTATCGGATGGATGATTACGAGGCTACTTTGTTGAGAATACTTGACATTAAGCGCGGTTATGCCAAGGAAGACCCCACTATGTTTGGTGCCGGACTGGTGGTAACACTCGACACGCTGGCAAACCTCTATAGGTTAACAGACCGTGTTGGCCAAAGAATAGATGTCGTGAGGGAGAAAGTTGAGATGTGCCGCTATCTGTCTATAGCCAATCCCCAGAAGTACTTGCCGATGGTGGCTTGGGACTTACGTGTCTTAGCGATGAATGAAATTGATGACAGGCCAAAGGAGGGAATGGCTCATTGCCTTGAATCTGTAGAGCGATACAGAGAGTTGTCAAAGGACAATCCGGCCTTTGAACCATTCTTGGCAGATGTGCTAGGTATGCTTGGTGACTATTATTCACAAGATTCTCTTGTGGCAGATGCAGAACAAGCCTATTTGGAGTCCATAGAGATTATGAAAAGGCAACCTGCTGAAAATCAGGAATATCTGTCTGTGCCTATGGCAATCGGCTTGTATAATTTGGGGCTACTCTATTATCGAAAAGCAGACTGGGAAAAGGCGCAAGATGCCTTTTTTCAATCACGTGATATCTATAAGAAACTGTCAGATATTGATCCGCAAAAGTTTGAGGAGGACTATCAAGGGGCTTGCGGAATGATCAAAAAGATAAAAGAGAAAATGGAGAAATAGTCAATATGGGGAAAGCAGAGTGCATACGATTTGTTTGGTGCATAGCCATGTGGCTGTTGGCGGGTGTGGCAGGCGCACAGACACAGCAGGGCTATGTGAAGACCAAGGGGCGTATGGTAAATGGGCGGGTTGTGCCTGGTAAAGGACTGAGTGGAGCCGTTGTTTTACTGAAAGGTCGAACTGCGGTCTTGGTGAATCAGGCTGACGGCCACTTCTCCTTTCCTATTGTCGGACAGACATTTGTCATTGAAGGTGTGACGAAACAGGGTTATCAATTGGTGGATGTCGACATCAGTAGGACCCCCTTTCAGTATGCAGAATCGCCTATTTATCTGGTTATGGAGACTCCCGAACAACAACTGGAAGACCAACTGGAGGCTAAGGAGCGTATCACCATGGCTTTGAGGAAGCAGTATCAGAGTGCCTTGGCTGAGAACAAACGACTGCGCGAGGAGAGGCGTATCTCTCAGGATGAATATGAAAAGGCTATGCAACGACTGGTCAGCCAGCAGCGAAACAACAGCATTTTTGTCAGCAGGCTGGTTGATGAGTTTTCAAAGGTTGACTATGACCAGTTGGACGATTTCAACCGAAGGGTGCATGAGTTCATTCTGAATGGTGAATTTAGACAGGCCGATTCATTGTTGGCCACAAAGGGCGATATGCCCGGTCGCATTGTGGCGTTTCAGAACGAATGGCAAGTGCTGACCAAAGAAGAAAACCGTCTCTCGCAACAACAGCAGGCGGCAGATCAGTTGGATTCACATCTGAAGAAACAACTTGCTGATTTGGCACAGGACTGCTGGAGCAGATACCAGATCTTCAAGATGCGCTTTCAGAACGATTCGGCTGCCTATTATCTGGAACTGCGTGCCGGGCTCGACACGGCAAATGTGGAATATCAGCGTCAGGCTGGTGACTTCTTGACGGACTATCTCAATAACTATTCGCAGGCTGAAGTATATTATCAACGTGCCCTTTCTTGTGCCAATCGTATCTATGGCGAAAAAAGTGAATGGAGTGCTGTGCTCCTGAATCAGATGGCCAATGTGCTGTATTATCAGAACCGATATGCGGAGGCCTTGCAAAAATATGAGCAGTCACTGGCTGTTTTCAGGCTTGACGAAAGTAGGCAGGCATTGAACATCACCGTTAATATGCGAAACATGGCTGCTATTTGTAAAAATGTCAACAATGATGACCGAAAAGCCTTGGCTATATACAAGGAGGCCTTGGACGTGCGGGAGCGGTTATTAGGGCAGTGCCATCCGCTGACAGCCGAAGTTTTGTTTGATATAGGAGTTTCTTACAACAACTTAAGTGAATACGACAAAGCGCTGGAATATGAGGAAAAGGCGCTTGATGTGTTTCGTGAGTCTGGTGATGAGTATCGCGCTGACATGGCGTCGGTCTTGGAGGGTATTGGTACCATTTATTTTAATAAAGGGGAGTATGGCCAGACCCTAAATTACTACAAACGGTCATTTGATATCAGAAATGAGATATTCGGTCAGCACCATGTTTTGACAGCAGCCAATCTTCGTGGCATTGGCGACACATTCTACAGACTCGGCGAATACGACCAGGCATTGGACTATCTCAACAAATCTTTAGCCATCAGAATGGAAAAACAGGGCGAAAAGCATACCGATGTGGCATCTACTCTCAATGCCATAGGCAATGTTTATTATAATAAAAAGGAATATGGAGTGGCGCTCGACCACTATACTCGCGCGCTGGCCATTCAAAAACAGGTCTTAGGAGAGCACCATCGTATTGTGGCTACAACGCTGAACAACATAGCCAACACGCATCGCAATCAGGAGGATTATGCGGCGGCAGCAACATGTTACGAGCAGGTGCTGGCCATTAGGAAAGATCTGCTTGGCCCGCGTCACCCATTGGTTAGCGTTGGGCTTAACGAACTGGGCAATGCTTATCGTATCTTGAAGCAGAATGACAGGGCGATTGACTGCTACGAACAGGTGTTGGACATTGGTCCAACGGATCAAGGCCTCTGCGAGTTGGATATTGTTTCGGTCCTCAGGTACACCAGTATGCTGTATAGCATGAAGGGAGATCTGGAGAAAGCCGTGGCGTATGCAGAAAGAGCACTTCCTGTGTTGCGTCAAGTGTACGGTGAGCACCATGAGGAGGTGGCTGCCAACATCTATCTGACGGCTATGATCTATTCGGCTTTTCATCAAGATGAAAAGGCTCTGGAGTTTTTTGAGCAGGCCCTGAGCGAATTTGAAATAGCAGGGAATGCCAATCCTGGATACATCAGGAAATGCAGTGAAGCCATTACCGCTATTCGTGAGCGTCGAAAGGCTCATGAGGATCATAAGGAAAAGTGAAAAAAAACAAAAACCATCATGGAACAGGAATACAAATACTTTGCGTTTATCAGTTACAACTCTAAGGACACGGAGTGGGGCAGGCGGGTGCAGCGGAAACTGGAGCACTACCGCATGCCGGCCACGCTGTGCAGTGAGCACGGATGGGAACGAACGCCCATCAAGCCGGTGTTCTTTGCACCCACCGACATACAGCCCGGCGGGCTGAACGAGGAACTGCAGGAGCGGCTGAGGGCGGCGCGCCACCTGATAGTCATCTGTTCGCCCAACTCGGCACGGTCGGAGTGGGTAGGCAGGGAGATTGCGTTCTTCCACCAGTTGGGGCGCACCAGGCAGATCCACTTCTTCATCGTCAGCGGACAGCCGCACAGCGGCAACCCGGAGACGGAATGCTTCAACGGGGTGGTGGAGCAGTTGGGCCTGCCCGAGATACTCGGTGCCAACATCCACGAGCAGGTCTACCGCTGGCCGTGGCTGAACAGGGAGCGGGCCTACGTGCAACTGGTGTCGAAACTGCTGGGTGTGGAGTTCGATGCCATCTGGCAGCGCCACAAGCGGCGGCTCGTGCGCAAGGTGGTCTGCTGGGCCGTGGGCATCGTGGCCGTGATGGCCGCCCTGCTGGGTGTATGGCTGAAGAACCAGCCTGTCGACGTGTCGGTGCACGTGCGGGAGACTTCTGTCCACAGCAGCGCGTTGCCGCCACTGAGGGATGCCGTGGTCACGCTGGTGCTGAGCAACGAGACGAAGACGGACACCATCCGTTCGATAGACGGCGGCGTGGTGCTGAGGAACATTCCGCACCGCTACGTGGATGAAGAGGTGCACGTGCGGGTGACTTGCCGCGACTTCCTGCCTGTAGACACGCTGCTGCTGCTGACGAAGGAGGTCTGCATCGGCGTGCAGCGCGATGCGGCGGTCTATGGCGACGTGCGCTTCCGCCTCTGGAACCCCGACCGCGAAGAGGCCGTCGCCGGTGCTGCGGTGACGGTGGAGGGCCATGAGGCCGTGAGCGACGAAAGCGGACTGGTGCGCCTGCGGATTCCCCTGGAGCAGCAGCGCACGGTGTACCACGTGGCGGCTGCCATCCCGCTTGTGACGGACTCGGTCTACATGCCCTGCGGCGAGGATGACGTGCTGCTCTGTTACTAACATTGAAGATTGAACATTGAACATTGAAGATTCTTGCTCTGGCAAGCGTCCCTGCGGGCCGAGCGGAACATTTTTCGGAAAGTTAAATTTGTATAATCTCGACTGATAATGTTCAATGTTCAATGTTCAATCTTCAATGATTTTCGTACCTTTGCACCGCTTAAAACTATATATTAGACTATGGAGATTATCAGAAACCAGCATTTCGAGGGCGAGCGCCCGCTCTTTGAGACCCACAACCTGCGACTGGAGCAGGTGACCATTGGCGATGGCGAGAGCGCCATCAAGGAGTGTTCCAATATCGAGGCGGAGGACTGCCGCTTCTGGGGCAAGTACCCCTTCTGGCACGTACACGGCTTCAAGATCAACCGCTGCCAGTTTGATGTCGGTGCCCGTTCGGCCCTGTGGTACAGCGACCACATGGACATGCGCAACACCCGCATCGACGGTCCGAAGATGTTCCGCGAGATGAGCGACCTCTATCTGGAGAATGTCATCATCAACGATGCCGACGAGACCTTCTGGCGCTGCCGCAACATACGCGCCAAGAACCTGCGCCTGCACGAGGGCACCTATCCCTTCATGTTCTCCGAGGACATCGAGATTGACGGTCTGCGCGTAGACTCGAAGTATGTGTTCCAGTACTGCAAGAACGTGACCCTGCGCGATGCCCACATCGTGACGAAGGACTCCTTCTGGGAGTGTGAGAACATCACGATCATCGACTCGGAGATAGACGGCGAGTACATCGCCTGGCACTCCAAGAACGTGCGACTTGTGAACTGCCACTTCTCCGGCGAGCAACTCTTCTGCTATGCCGACAACCTGGTGCTGGAGAACTGCTCGTTCGACGCCCAGTGCGACCGCGTCTTCGAGTACTCCAATGTCCAGGCTGACATCCGAGGCCACATCGAGAACATCAAGAACCCCACTTCTGGCCACATCGTGGCCGACTCCATCGGCAGCATCACCATCGACCAGAACGTGAAGCAGCCGGCCAACTGTGTGATAGAGGTGAGGACTGAACAATAACAGACTCTCCCCCAGCCCCTCCCTGTGAGGGAGGGGAGTGGATAGACAATGTACTCAAAAGAAAAGTTAAGTATGAAATACGATTTTGACGAGATCATCGACCGGCGCGGCACAGGCTGCGTGAAGTGGGACGAACAGCCCCCTGCCTTCCAAACTAATGACTCCCCTCCCTCACAGGGAGGGGCCGGGGGAGAGTCTATTATCCCCCTCTGGGTGGCCGACATGGACTTCCGCGCCGCCCCCGCCATCCAGGAGGCCGTGCGCTGGCGGATGGAGCACGGCGTCTTCGGCTACACCGTCGTCGAGGCCAACTACTATGAGGCTATCATCTCGTGGTTCAAGCGCCGCCACCAGTGGACCATCCACCGCGAGGAGATCCTCTATACCACCGGCGTGGTGCCCGCCATGGCCGTGGCCCTGAAGGCACTCACCATGCCGGGCGAGAAGGTGCTGATGCTGTCGCCTGACTACAACTGTTTCTTCTCCTCCATCCGCAACAGCGGCTGCGAGGTGCTGGAGACCGTGCTGCAGTGGGACGGCAAGGGCCGGTTCGAGGTGGACTGGGCCGACTTCGAGGCCAAGTGTGCCGACGAGAAGACCACCGTCTTCCTGCTCTGCAATCCCCACAACCCCACGGGACGGGTATGGACCATGGAAGAACTGAGCCGCATGAACGACCTCTGTATGAAGCACGGCGTGAAGGTGGTGAGCGACGAGATACACTGTGAACTCATCATGCCCGGTCATACCTTCCAGCCCTTTGCGGCCGTGAGCGAGGCTTGCCGTCAGAACAGTGTCATCCTGAACTCGCCCTCCAAGTCGTTCAACATCGCCGGCCTGCAGACGGCCAACATCATCTGTGCTCGCCCTGAGTGGCGCCGCCGTCTGGATCGCGCCATCAACATCAACGAGGTGTGCGACCTCAATCCCTTCGGCCCCGTGGCCCTGATGGCCGCCTACAACGACAGCGAGGACTGGATAGACGAACTGAACCAGTATCTCTGGCAGAACTACACCGCCCTGCTCGACTATGCTGCCCTCCATCTGCCCGACTGGAAGGTGCGACCCCTGGAGGGCACCTACCTGCCCTGGGTCGACATCAGCGCCACTGGCATGACCTCGCAGCAGTATGCCGACCACCTGATGCGCCACGCCAAGGTGTGGGTGAACCCCGGCACGATGTACGGCCCGCAGTCGGGCGAGGGCTACATCCGCCTGAATATCGCCTGCCCCCGCAGTGTGCTGATGGAGGCGCTGGAGAGGGTTTCTGGCCTAAGCCCCCTAAGTTAGGGGGTGGGGGGCCGAACAAGCGCAGGCTCCCCCAAAAAAGGAATACTCAATTAAAAATCGGGGTCTGATGTACGCTTGTTCAGACCCCCAACCCCCTAACTTAGGGGGCTTAGAAAAAAAATATGGAAATAAAGATGAATGCAGGCGAGGCGCCCATCGGCGAGCAACTGCCTGAGAATGCGTTTCGCGAGTTAAGCGAGGGCGAGGAGTATCAGCCACTGATGTCGCCCCGCGCCAACTATCCCGAGGTCAATGCGTGGTCGGTCACGTGGGGCGTGCTGATGGCCATGCTCTTCTCGGCCGCCGCTGCCTATCTCGGTCTGAAGGTGGGCCAGGTGTTCGAGGCCGCCATCCCCATCGCCATCATTGCCGTCGGCGTGTCGACGGCTGCCCGCCGCTCCCGGGCTTTGGGCGAGAATGTCATCATCCAGAGCATCGGCGCCTGTTCGGGTGCCGTGGTGGCCGGTGCCATCTTCACGCTGCCGGCCATCTATATCCTGCAGGCCAAGTATCCCGACATGTCGGCCTCGTTTCTGCAGGTCTTCATGGCTTCGGCCTTGGGCGGCATCCTCGGCATCCTGTTTCTCATCCCCTTCCGCAGGTATTTCGTGAAGGAGATGCACGGCCGTTATCCCTTCCCTGAGGCCACGGCCACCACGCAGGTGCTGGTCAGCGGCGCCAAGGGCGGCGACCAGTCGAAGCCGCTGCTGCTGGCAGGACTCGTGGGCGGTCTCTACGACTTCATCGTGGCCACCTTCGGCTGGTGGAACGAGACGGTGACCAGCCGCATGATAGGGTGGGGCGAACTGCTGGCCGACAAGACGAAACTCGTCTTCAAGTGCAACACCTCGGCCGCCGTTCTCGGTCTCGGCTATATCATCGGCCTGCGCTATGCTATGTTCATCTGCCTGGGCTCTGTGGCCGTGTGGTGGCTCATCGTTCCCCTCATGTCGCTGCTCTTCGGCGACCAGGTGCTCAGCGTGGGCGGCGTGGAGGCCACGACAGCCGTCGGCGACATGTCGGCAGAGGAGATCTTCAAGACCTATGCCCGCAGCATCGGCATCGGCGGCATAGCCATGGCCGGCGTCATAGGCATCATCCGCTCGTGGGGCATCATCAGGAATGCCGTCGGCCTGGCTGCCAAGGAGATGCGGGGCGGCAAGGACGAGGCTGCGGCCAAGGCCATGCGCACCGACCGCGACCTGTCGTTCCGCTTCATCGGCATCGCCTCGCTGTCGGCCTTGCTCATCACCTTCGTGTTTTTCTGGCTCGGCGTGATGCACAATGTCATGTTTGCCGTCGTGGCCATCCTGCTGGTCACGGTCATTGCCTTCCTCTTCACCACCGTGGCTGCCAACGCCATTGCCATCGTGGGCTCCAACCCCGTCAGCGGCATGACCCTGATGACGCTCATCCTGGCCTCGGTGGTCATGGCGGCCGTGGGGCTCAATGGTTCTGGCGGCATGCTGGCAGCACTGATCATGGGCGGCGTGGTCTGCACGGCCCTGTCGATGGCAGGCTGCTTCATCACCGACCTGAAGATAGGCTACTGGCTCGGCTCCACGCCCCGCAGGCAGCAGCAGTGGAAGTTCCTCGGCACCCTCGTGTCGGCTGCCACCGTGGGCGGCGTGATGATGCTGCTCAACCAGACCTACGGCTTCGACCCCGAGCAGGAGGGCCACCTGGTGGCTCCTCAGGCCAACGCCATGGCCGCCGTCATCGAGCCGATGATGAACGGTGCCGGAGCCCCCTGGCTGCTCTATGGCATCGGCGCCGTGCTGGCCGTGGTGCTCACGCTGTGCAAGATTCCCGCCCTCGCCTTTGCTCTGGGTATGTTCATCCCCCTCGAACTTAACATCCCGTTACTCGTGGGCGGTGCCATCAACTGGTACGTCACCACGCGCTCCAAGGAGAAGGCCGTCAACGAGGCCCGTGGTGAGCGTGGCACGCTCATCGCCTCCGGCTTCATCGCCGGTGGTGCCCTGATGGGCGTGGTCAGTGCCCTGCTGCGCTTCGGTGGTTTCAATCCCGTCAGCGAGTCGTGGCTGGCCAATCCTCTGAGCGAGGCCTGTGCCCTCGTTGCCTACGTCCTATTAATTGTCTATTTCATCAAAGCGACAAAGAAGTGAAACTGTTTCTTACCCTATTAGGGCTGCTGGGGGCCATGAGTCTGCAGGCCCGTGACTATAACATCAAGGACTATGGTGCCAAGAGCGACACCACCGTTCTGTGCACTGCTGTACTACAGCAGTGCATTGACCTCTGCTCTGCCGATGGTGGGGGACGGGTGGTGGTGCCTGCCGGCAACTACAAGATCGGCACCATCATCCTCCGGTCGAACGTGCACCTGCACCTCGAACAGGGAGCCACACTCTACGGCTCCACCGACCTCAAGGACTATCAGCGCGTAAAAACCAACTACGTGTCGCTTCGCACTCATGTGAAGACCATCCAACTCATCTGTGCCGACTCCGTGGAGAATGTGGTCATCGACGGCTACGGCACCATCGACGGACGCGGACGGTCCTTCAAAAAACTCACTTGGAACGACGAGGGCATCACCCGCCCCCACCTGCTCCGCTTCGTGCAGAGCCGCAACATCACCATCAAGGACATCACCCTGCGCAACAGCGGCTGCTGGATGCAGCACTACCTGGCCTGCGACCAGGTGCGCATCGATGGAATCAGGGTTTTTAATCGGAATAACTACAACAACGATGCCCTCGACCTGGACGGCTGCCACGATGTGGTGGTGCGCGGTATGCTGGCCGACAGCGATGACGACGGCATCACGCTGAAGAGCACCTCGCCCCGCCTCTGCGAGGATATCACCATCAGCGACTGCGTAGTCAGCAGCCACTGCAATGCCGTGAAACTGGGCACCGAGACCAATGGCGGCTTCCGCAACATTAATATCCACGGTATCGTCGTCAAGCCCAGTAGCGACCAACGGGAAAAATTCTTCGGCCAGTGGATCGGCTCTTCGGCCATCTCGCTCGAGATCGTCGACGGTGGCGTGCTGGAGAATGTCAACGTCTCCGACATCACCGCCGAGGGCACCGAGTCGCCCATCTTCATCCGTCTGGGCAACCGCGGCCGGGGCTACATAGCCGAGGATCTGGATGCGGGCAAGATCGTGCCCATCGACCATGTGGGGCGCATCAGGGGTGTCCATCTCGACAACATCCAGGTCTACGGTGCCGGCAGCATGGGCTGCAGCATCACTGGCCTGCCCGGCCATCCCGTCGAGGATGTATCGCTGTCTCGCATCACCCTCCGCCACAAGGGCGGTGTCAACGAGGCAGACCTCCCGGCCATTGCCGACAGCCTGCGCAACGAGAAGGAAAAAGACTATCCCGAGGCCACCATGTGGGGCAACCTGCCCGCCAAGGGCTTCTATGTCCGCCACGCCCGCCGCATCCGCTTCGCCGACATCCAGGTCCTGACCGACGAGCCCGACGCCCGTCCAGACATTGTCCGTGAGGATACCGACGAGCCCTGAGAACCACCACGTGAGTAAAGGCGCATCCTTTTTCCTACAAGATTTTTTTCGCGAAAAATCTGTCACTTCTATCACTTTCCTTTGTTTATCGGGGTTTAAGTGGTGACAGATGTGGTGATAGATGTGATAGATTTAACGAATATTTAGAAAAAAGAATTGCCGATTTCGGGTCATTTTCATCGCTTTTTGAAAAGATTGCCCTGAAATCGATGGATAGTCGTTCCAGATATAGGAACGAGTTGTTCCATTCGATGGAATGGTTTGTTCCAGGGGGTGGAACATTTTGTTCCAAGGCTTGGAACATTTTATTCCAGGGCCTGGAACACTTCCTTCCAAGGGGTGGAACAACATCTTTTGGACGTATTTGTTTGGAGATATGAAGAAAAACACGTAACTTTGCAGCGAGCGAATCATAATATGAAGAGGTGAAAAAAACGAGACGAAGATGGAGGCTATCAGTGATTTCTTTGCCCTTCTCAGTTCATTCCTGTGGGGCTGGCCGATGATTGTGCTGCTGCTGGGCACGCACGTGTTTCTCACCTTCCGACTGCGCATACCGCAGCGCAAGTTGCTGACGGGCATACGGTTGTCGGTGCAGAAAGACCAGGAGGCAGCGGGCGACGTGAGCCAGTTTGGCGCGTTGGCCACGGCTCTGGCGGCCACCATCGGCACGGGCAACATCGTCGGTGTGGCCACGGCTGTGGCCCTGGGCGGACCTGGGGCTGTGCTGTGGTGCTGGCTGACGGGCATTTTCGGCATGTCGACCAAGTATGCCGAGGGTCTGCTGGCCGTGAAATACCGTGTGAAGGGTGAGAACGGCCGTATGTATGGCGGACCGATGTATGCCCTGGAGCGCGGGCTCCACATGAAGTGGCTGGCGCTGATTTTCGCCGCTTTCACCGCGTTGGCCTCGTTTGGCATCGGCTGTACGGTGCAGGCCAACTCCATTGCGCTGCTGGCTAACGAGACCTTCGGCATACCCACATGGCTCGTCGGCCTGCTCATCTGCCTGCTGGCGGCCTGCGTCATCTTGGGTGGCGTGAAGGTCATTGCCAAGGTCTGTACGGTGCTGGTGCCCTTCATGGCTATTCTCTATGTGCTGGGCTGCATCGTCATCCTCTGCATGAACGGCTCGTATGTCTGGCCCGCCGTTACGCTGATTGTCGACAGCGCCTTCAACCCCTCGGCTGCCGGCGGCGGCTTCGTGGGGGCGACGGTGATGATGGCCGCCCGCTACGGCATAGCCCGCGGCCTCTTTTCGAACGAGAGCGGCATGGGCAGCGCACCCATCGTGGCTGCTGCCGCCCAGACGCGCAACCCCGTGCGCCAGGCGCTGGTCAGCAGCACGGGCACCTTCTGGGACACCGTGGTCATCTGTGCCCTGACAGGACTGGTGCTGGTCAGCAGCATCCTGGCCTATCCCGACATCACCTATGCCGACGGCGCCGCGCTGACCAAGGTGGCCTTCTCGAAGATACCCTACGTGGGGGCGCCGCTGCTCACCTTCGGCATCCTGACCTTTGCCTTCAGCACCATCCTGGGCTGGAGTTACTACGGCGAGAGTGCCGTCAACTACATTGAAGGTCGCCATATCAACCGATTCTATCGCATCCTCTTCATCGTGGCCCTCTTCTTCGGCAGCATCATCACGCTGGACATCATCTGGAACATAGCCGACTGCATGAACGCCCTGATGGCCATCCCCAACCTGGTGGCCCTGCTCCTGCTGAGCGGCGTGGCGGCCCGCGAGACCAAGAAATATCTGTGGGCGGGTCGGCTGGACGAAGAGATGGAGGAAGAACCAAATTGATGCTACGGAACGATGAACGCTAAAACACGTGATTTCATCGCGCAAAACCGCGAAGCCGACGTGCGCCGACTGGCCTTGCAGGGTGGTCGCGATGCCGAGGTAGATTTGCCCCTGGCCCTGCGCCAGATAGCAGGTTGGCAAGTGGCGCGCCGCAAACTGCCTTCGTGGGCGGCCAATGGCGAGGTGCTCTATCCCGTAGGCCTCTCGATGGAGCAATGCTCCAGCGAGCAGACGGCCCGCTATAAGGCCGACATCTGCCGCCGACTGTCCGCCGCATACCCCCAGCCCCGCACACTGGTTGACCTGACGGGAGGCTTTGGGGTGGACTTCACGTTGATGAGCGAAGGGTTTAGCCGCGCCATCTATGTGGAGCAGAATGCCGACTTGTTCGAGGTGGTCTCCGCCAACTTCCGGGTCATGGGCCGGCAGGTGGAGACGGTTTGTGCTGATGGAATCGACTTTTTGCACGGTCTTCAGACCCGTGCTACCGTCATCTTCCTCGATCCGGCCCGCCGCGACGGTCACGGAGGGCGCACCTACGGCATTGCCGACTGCACCCCTAACGTGCTCGACGTCAGCGATGAACTGCTCGACCGGGCGGACTTCGTCATACTGAAACTATCGCCCATGCTCGACTGGCGAAAAGCCGTGCAGGACCTGGGCGAACTATACGTCAAGGAGGTGCATATCGTCTCCGTTCAGAACGAGTGCAAGGAACTGCTCATCGTGATGCAGCGCACCAATGACAGGCCCCTCGTGCTCTTCTGCGTCAACGACGACATGGTGTGGAGCCCCTCGGCGGCTGTCGCTGACCATGTGCCGCAACAGGGCGGGGCCAGCGCGGGCCAATATCTCTACGAGCCCAATGCCTCCATCATGAAGGCTGGCTGCTTCAGCGAGGTGGCGGTGGCCTTCGGCGTAGAGCCGCTGGCCGGCAACAGCCATCTCTTTGTGGCCAACCGGCTGATAGCCGACTTCCCAGGGCGGAAGTTCCAGATTTCGGCCATTTCATCGATGAACAAGCAAGAACTCAAGACGACCCTCAAGGATATCAGACAGGCCAATGTGACGGTGAGGAACTTTCCTCTCTCGGTGGCAGAACTCCGCAAGCGGCTCCGACTGGTCGACGGCGGCTCCGACTATATCTTTGCCACCACGCTGGCTGACGGCCGTCATGTGCTGATCCTTTGCAGGAAAGCAGAAAAGTAAAAAGGAAAAAACTTAAATAACAAACAGAGAGTATTATGAGTACAGAACAACAGACACCGTTCTTTAAGCAGACGTGGTTCCTGGGCGGAATAGCCGCCCTGGCCATTTTCGTTTTATGTTTCTTAGCCATCGACTACGTGGGCAGTCCTGACGAGCCGTCGAGGCCTGATGTGGAGGAGGAAGTGATAGCCACCCTCCAGACCAACGAGCCGCTCATCGCCATTGCCCGGCAGCAGGGCTGGATTAAAGCCGACGCTACCGAGATGACCAGCGTGGATGCTGTAAACGTGGACAGTATCGGACAGGTATTCAGTGGCAGTAACATTCAATCTTTCAGTGAGTTTCGCTATTTCCTGAGCGTAGAGGAGATACCCGCAGGAGCCTTTGCTCATGCCGACCAGTTGAAGCAGGTGGTGGTGCCTGCCGGGGTGGTGACCATCGAGTATGGCGCCTTTGCCGACTGTCCGTCGCTGGAGGATTTGCAGGTAGACACGGCCAACACCCATTATGATTCGCGCCAGGACTGTCATGGCATTATCTCGACCTGGAAGGGCAAACTGATGCTCGTGGCCGGCTGCAAGAGCACGGTGATGCCTGACGACGTGCGCTATCTGGCTCCGCAGGCCTTTGCCGGCTGCACGGCTCTGCAGAAAGTAGTGTTCCCCGAGCGGATGGAGGAGATTGGCGAAGCGGCTTTCCGTGGCTGCACAGCCTTGAAGGAGGTGGAGATACCACAGGGCGTGCGTTTCGTTGAGGCTGGCACCTTCAGCGGCTGCACGGCCCTGCAGAGTGTGACCCTCTCGAAGAGTGTGGAGCGTCTGCGCGAAGGCGCCTTCAGCGGCTGCACCAGTCTGACGAAGATTGCCATCCCCAAGCGTTATCCGCCCATCGTGGAGAATGCCTTCGATGCCTTCACGGCTACCGTCTACGTGCCGCAGGGGCAACTGAACTCTTACTATAGGGACAAGGTCTGGAAGAACTTCCAGAACATCAAGGAACTGCCTTAACCAGAGTCAGGACGAAGCAAACCTCAAGTTTGGACGGAGCAAACCTCAAGTTTGGACGGAGCAAACTCCGGGTTTGGACGAAGCAAACTCTGGGTTTGGACGAAGCAAACCAGAACTGTGGAAGGCATGAAAAACGATGGCGCTCGAGGATGCTCGAACGCCATCGTTGTCTTTACTGGAAGTGCGGCGGATTAGTTGATCTGCTCCTTCACCTCTACGTCGCGGCTGACAGCCTTCTTCACCTTCTTGGTGGTCTGCTTCTCAACCTCAACCTCCTCGTAGGTGGTCACCTTGAAGGTACCCTCGCCGGTGACGATGACGCAACGGTTCTTGTCGTTCTCAGCGAACGGCTGAACGGTGTCACCCTTCGAATCGGTAGTGATGCGGCTGGCGTCGATGCCGTGCTCCTTGACGAACTTGTCGGTCACGCTGGCAGCACGCTTCTGGGCGTAGCCCTTGTTCAGGCGGGGATTACCCGTGCCCTTATCGGCATAGCCGGTGACGGTGAACTTGGCATCGTCGCTGGTCTTCATCAGGTCAGCCACCTTCTTGATGGCATCGTCGATGCCTGCGGCAGCGTCAGCATCGCTCTCGCGGATGTTGAAGAAGATAGCCTCTTCCATCTTCTTCTGCTCCATCTTCTCCACGGGGCGCTTCTCCTTCACCATGATGGTGGTGGGCTCGTCTACTTCGACGGTATCGGTGACGGTCACAATCTTGGTGATGTACTTAGGCTCAGCCTTCTTGTAGCCGAAGCGGACGTTGAGGCCCAGCATGGCAGTGAACTGCCAGTCGTCGGCATCGTTGGTCTTCGAGTTGAAGCGGTCGCTCAGCGAGTTGGCGTTCACTTCGAGTGACACGCCGATGGGCTTGGCCTGATTGGTCTCCAGGCGGAGGCCTGCACGCAGGTTGTGGCTCAGACGGTTGTCATCCCAGGCCAGCGGCGTAGCCTCGGCGGGCAGGTTGAGGGCCTTCAGTTCATCGTTGTCCCAGGCATAGTTCAGGCCTACACCACCCAGCAGGATGAGGTTGAGGGCGTGGTTGGTGCCCTTGCTGAACATATTGCTGAGGTTTAGCATCAGGTCGAGGTCGGGTGTGAAGTAGTTCCACTTGTAGTACTGCTCTCCGATACCGCTCTTGGCTTGCCATGCGTTGACATGGAGGCGAGCGCCGACAACGGGCGTGAAGTAGTGCCCGAACGACAGGGCTGCCGTCGGGGTAATCAACTTGTCCATCTTGGCATCTGTGGCTGTCAGTTGTACACCACCCTGTGCCTCCACGTAGGAGTAGGACTTCCATTCTCTGGTTTGTGCCTGTGCAGCACCAACCATCAGCAGCGCAACGGCTGCGGTCAACAGTTTCTTGCTTTTCATTTACCCTAGAGTTTGTTTTAAATTCGAATTCTGCCTGCAAAGTTAATAAATTTTCTTGAAATGGCAAGAAAAGTTGCTAAAAATAGTTTTTTTCTTGCGTAATATCGTGAAAAAGCCTTACCTTTGTACGTTGTTATACGTAAAAAACGGAAGTTATGTCGTCAATAGAGATCAAACGAGTGACTGACAGACGGGGGCTGGACAAGTTTATCCAGTTCCGCTATGACCTGTACAGGGGAAACAAGTACGATGCCCCTAATCTGTATAGTGACGAGGTGCACACCTTGAGCCGCGACAAGAACTCGGCCTTCGAGTTCTGCGAGGCGGAGTATTTCCTAGCCTATAGAGACGGCAAGGTGGTGGGCCGCGTGGCCGGCATCATCAATCACCGCTACAACGAGCAGTGGGATTGCCAGGCCGTGCGCTTCGGGTGGATTGACTTCATCGACGACACCGAGGTCTCGACAGCCCTGCTGAAGGCCGTCGAGGACTGGGGCCGCGAGAAAGGGATGGTGGAAATCATAGGCCCACTGGGCTTCACCGATATGGACCCCGAGGGCATGCTGACCAAGGGCTTCGAGGAACTGAACACGATGGCCACGCTCTACAACTATGACTACTATCCGCGTCACATGGAGCAGATGGCTGGCTACGAGAAGGACAACGACTACGTGGAGTATAAGGTGTTTGTGCCCAAGGAAGGCATGCCGGAGAAGATGAAGCGCGTGGCGGAACTGTGTATGCAGCGCTACAACCTGCACGTGGTGAAACTGAAGAAGGCTGACGTCTTCGGCCCCCGCCAGTACGGGCAGCGCGTCTTCAAGGTAATCAACAAGACCTTCGGCCATCTGTATGGCTACTCGGAGATGTCGCAGAAGCAGATAGACGAGTACGTGAAGATGTACTTCAAGTTCCTCGACCTGGAACTGCTCTGCATCATTGAGGACTGGAACACGCCCGACCACGACGTGATAGGCGTGGGCATCACCATCCCCTCGCTGACCAGGGCGCTGCAGAAGTGTCGCAACGGCCGGCTCTGGCCCTTCGGTTGGTGGCACCTGATGATGGCCCTGAAGTTCAAGAAGACCGACATCGTGGACTGTCTGCTCATAGGTGTGCTGCCCGAGTACCGCCCGAAGGGAGCCAATGCCCTTCTCTTTTACGACCTCATTCCCATCTATCAGAAGTACGGCTTCAAGTGGGGCGAGACCCACGTGGAGATGGAGACCAACGGCAAAGTGCAGAGCCAGTGGATGTACTTCGATCACGAACAGCATAAACGCAGAAGATGCTATAAGAAAAGCCTCTCCATAAGCCCCCTAAGTTAGGGGGTTGGGGGTCTGAACAGACGAAGAAGAACTAACCTATAAATATGACAGACAATAATACAAATATAGAAAACCTTGGCGGTTCAGACCCCCAACCCCCTAACTTAGGGGGCTTAAACTCAGGGGGTGGGTCTGACTACACCGATGACAACATTCGAACTCTGACCGGGACAGAGCACATCCGCCTGCGCCCTGGTATGTACATCGGGCGACTGGGTGACGGCTCGCTGCCCGAAGACGGCATCTACGTGCTGCTGAAGGAAGTCATCGACAACTCTATCGACGAGTTCAAGATGAAGGCCGGCGACCGCATAGAGATCAATGTGGACGACAATCTGCGGGTCTCCGTGCGCGACTATGGCCGCGGCATCCCGCAGGGCAAGATGATCGAGGCCGTCAGCGTGCTCAACACGGGCGGCAAGTACGACTCGAAGGCCTTCAAGAAGAGCATCGGCCTGAACGGTGTCGGCGTGAAAGCCGTCAACGCGCTGAGCAGCCACTTTGAAGTGCGCTCCTATCGCGACGGCAAAGTGCGCAAGGCTGCCTTCGAGAAGGGCAAACTGGTGAGCGACGTGACAGAGGACACCCAGGACGAGAACGGCACCTACATCTACTTCGAGCCCGATGACACGCTCTTTCAGAACTACCAGTTCCACGACGACATCGTGGAGACCATGCTGCGCAACTACACCTATCTTAATATAGGGCTGGCCATCATGTACAACGGTCGCCGCATCCTCTCGCGTCGAGGCCTGGAGGATCTGCTGAAGGACCGCATGAGTGCCGATGCGCTCTACCCCATCATCCACCTGCAGGGCGAGGACATCGAGATAGCCTTCACCCATGCCAATCAGTACGGCGAGGAATACTACTCGTTCGTCAACGGCCAGCATACGACGCAGGGCGGCACCCACCAGAGTGCCTTCAAGGAGCACATCGCCAAGACCATCAAGGAGTTCTTCCAGAAGAACTTCGAGTATGGCGACATTCGCACGGGCATCGTGGCCGCCATCGCCCTAAACGTGGAGGAACCCATGTTTGAGAGTCAGACGAAGATCAAACTGGGCTCGCTTACCATGGCCCCCGTGCCGCCCACCGTCGATGCCGAGCACCCCATGCCGGTCAGCATCAACAAGTATGTGGGTGACTTTATCAAGCAGGAGGTGGACAACTACCTGCACAAGAATCCCGACGTGGCCGAGGTGATACAGCAGAAGATTATGGAGAGCGAGAAGGAGCGCAAGGCGATGGCCGGCGTCACCAAACTGGCCCGCGAACGTGCCAAGAAAGCCAACCTGCACAACCGCAAGTTGCGCGACTGCCGCATCCACTTCAGCGACGTGAAGAACGACCGTAAGGAGGAGTCGTGCATCTTCATTACCGAAGGCGACTCGGCCAGTGGCTCCATCACCAAGAGCCGCGACGTGAACACCCAGGCGGTCTTCTCTTTGAGGGGTAAACCCCTGAACACGTTTGGCCTGACCAAGAAAGTGGTCTACGAGAACGAGGAGTTCAACCTGCTGCAGGCCGCCCTCGACATTGAGGAGGGGCTCGACACGCTGAGATATAATAAGGTGATCGTGGCCACCGATGCTGATGTGGACGGCATGCATATTCGTCTGCTGATTATCACCTTCTTCCTGCAGTTCTTCCCCGAACTGATCCGCAAGGGCCACGTCTACGTGCTGCAGACACCGCTCTTTCGCGTCCGCAACCGCCGCACCAAGATCCGCAAGAAGGAAGTGCTGGCACAGGAGGATGAGAAGAACGCCAAGAGTCAGAACGCCAAGGCCAAGAGCGACTTCATCACCCGCTATTGCTACAGCGAGGAGGAGCGCCTGAAGGCCATCAGCGACTTGGGCCCCGATCCCGAGATTACCCGATTCAAGGGTCTGGGCGAGATCTCACCTGAAGAATTTGCCGGTTTCATCGGGCCAGACATCCGCTTGGAGCAGGTAACGCTGCACAAGACCGACCAGGTGCAGAAACTGCTGGAGTACTATATGGGTAAGAACACGATGGAACGGCAGAATTTCATCATCGACAATCTGGTTATTGAGGAAGATCGTCCAGAGGAAGAGGAGGACTACGACTAACGGCAGATGGGCATGACCGCAGCGCATCACTATACAGGTCTGACCGATGCCCAGGTGTTGGAAAGCCGCAGGAAGTATGGCATCAACGTGCTGACGCCTCCTGAGAGGGACACGCTTTGGGACCGTCTTTGGCGGGCCTGTAGGCACTGGATCACCATCCTGCTGGTCGTGATGCTCGTGGGTTCGCTGGTGGCAGCGGTCTGTCTGGCAGGTTCGATGGGGGCCGCCGTTTGGGTGATGCCCGCCATCCTGCTCGTGGCAACGCTCATGATTATGCTGGTGGGCTTCTTTGGCGGCTATAGTGATCCGCTCTATCGCATACTAATTGTCGTCTTCATCCTTTCTATAGGCATCTCCATCTATGAGTTTGAGTGGGGCGGCGAAGGGGTGTCCACCTTCTTCGAGCCTATCGGCATCATCGTGGCCTTGTTGCTGGCCACGGGTGTGGCCTTTGTCCTGGAGCGCAACAACGAAAAGACATTCCAGAGCCTGAACGAAGTGAACGACGACACGCTGGTGAAGGTCATCCGCAACGACCGGGTCAGCCAGGTACCGCGCCGCGATATCGTGGTGGGCGACATCGTCATTCTGGAAACGGGCGAAGAGGTGCCTGCCGACTGCGAACTGCTGGAGTCGCTCAACCTGACAGTCAATGAGTCATCGCTGACGGGTGAACTGCAGGCCGAGAAGACAACTGACGAGACGGCTTTCGACAAGGAGGCCACCTATCCTTCGAACCACATCATGAAGGGAACGACCCTCATTGAGGGCTACTGCACGGCTCGCGTGCTCCAGGTGGGTGATGCCACCGAGAGCGGACGGGTGTTTGAGGCGGCCCAGGTGGACGAGGGCGATCCCACGCCGCTGAGCGAGAAACTGAACCGGCTGGCGGGCTGGATCACGAAGGCCAGTTACCTGATTGCGGCCCTGATCATTGTGGGGCGCGTGGTGGTCTATGCCTTTGTGAGCGACGATACTGACTTCAGCACGACCGATGACTGGCTGGGCTTCATTTCCTTTGTGCTCCACACCATCATGATAGCCGTTACACTCGTGGTGGTGGCCGTGCCCGAGGGCCTGCCCATGAGCGTCACGCTCAGCCTGGCCTTCAGTATGCGAAAGTTGATGAAGGAGAACACGCTGCCCCGCACGATGCATGCCTGCGAGACGATGGGGGCTGCCTCGGTCATCTGTACCGACAAGACGGGCACGCTGACGCAGAACCTGATGCAGGTGGCCGAGGTCAAACTGGAGCAGGACCTCAGCGACGGCCTGCTGGCAGAGATGCTGGCCGTGAACACAACGGCTAACCTCGACACGCAGGACTCTGGCACCAAGGCCATCGGCAACCCCACCGAGGGGGCCCTGCTATTGTGGCTCTACGGCCGAGGCACCAACTATCTGCCTATCCGCGAATCGGTAGCGATTGTTGACCGTCTGCCTTTCTCCACCATCAATAAGTATATGGGCACCATCGTCCAGTCGGCTGTCACAGGTCGGCGGATGCTCTATGTCAAGGGAGCGCCGGAAGTGGTGATGGGTCTCTCGGCCATATCGGCAGAGGCGCGCCAAGCCTACGACGCCCTGCTGAAGGACTATCAGGACCGAGGCATGCGCACGTTGGCTCTGGCCTATCGGGAGGTGGACGAGGGCAGGAAGCCCTTCAGCGACGGGCGGCTGAATGTGAGCGGCCTGCACTTTGCAGGCATCTTCGCCATCAGCGACCCCGTGCGCCAGGAGGTGCCCGCCGCCATCAGGAGTTGTCTCAATGCCGGCATTCTGGTGAAAATTGTCACGGGCGATACGCCTGGCACGGCACGAGAGATTGGGCGGCAGATAGGCCTGTGGACCGACGCGGACACGGAGCGCAACATCATGACGGGCACCGAGTTTGCTGCCATGAGCGATGAGCAACTGGCCGAGCGGGTGGAAGACATCAAGATACTGTCGCGGGCACGGCCTAACGATAAGGAGAGACTGGTACATCTGCTGAGGAGCCGCGGACTGGTGGTGGCCGCTACGGGCGACGGCACCAACGATGCACCGGCCCTGAATGCGGCTGATGTTGGCCTATCGATGGGCGACGGCACAGCCGTGGCCAAGGAGGCCAGCGACATGACCATCCAGGACAATTCGTTCTCCACCATCGCCCGTGCCGTAATGTGGGGTCGCTCGCTCTATAAGAACATCCAGCGCTTCATCCTGTTCCAGATGACCATCAATGTGGCGGCCTGCCTGGTGGTACTCATCGGCGCTTTTGTAGGGCGCGAGTCACCGCTCACGGTCACGCAGATGCTGTGGGTCAACCTCATCATGGACACCTTTGCCGCCATTGCCCTGGCCTCGCTGCCACCCAGTCCTCAGGTGATGCAGGAGAAGCCGCGACGCATCAGCGACTCCATCGTCAGTCGCGAGATGGCCTGGAGCATTCTCGGCGTGGGAGGTCTCTTCACCGTCTTGCTGACGACTCTGCTGCTGGTCTTTGAGCATACTAAGATAGGGACGGTGGACGATCTGCTGACCTGTCAACTGGGGGCCTACGATGGTCTTGACACCAAGGAACTGAGTCTCTTCTTCACCATCTTTGTCATGCTGCAGTTCTGGAATATGTTCAACGCCAAGGCCTTCATGACGGGCCGGTCGGCCTTTGCCCGCATCAGCGAGTGCAGGGGCTTCATGTTCATTGCAGCCATCATATTGGTAGGACAGATTATCATCGTACAACTGGGTGGACAGATGTTTGGCGTGGAGCCGTTGATGCTAACCGACTGGGCTGCCATCATCATCGGCACGTCGGCTGTCCTCTGGACAGGAGAAATAGTGAGATTTATCAACAGACGAATAAAAACATCATAAAGGATTTAAGGTATATGCTGAAACAAACCCTGACAATTGCCGCTCTGGCCCTTGGGCTGACGGTGCAGGCGCAGATGCGACCTGACAGCGAGAATGCACTGCGCAAACTGAATATTGCAGAGATGGCCGTCAAGAACCTCTATGTGGAGGAAGTGGACGAGCAGAAACTGGTGGAGGATGCCATACGCGGCATGCTGGAGAAACTGGACCCGCACTCCAGTTACTCCACGCCCAAGGAGACCAAGGCGATGACAGAGCCCCTGAACGGTTCGTTCGAAGGTATCGGCGTGCAGTTTAATATGGTGGACGACACGCTCATGGTCATACAGCCCGTCATCAATGGCCCGTCGGAAAAGGTGGGCATCGTGGCTGGCGACCGCATCGTGATGGTCAACGACACGACCATTGCAGGCGTGAAGATGACGAAGGAGGAGATTATGCGCCGCCTGCGCGGTCCCAAGGGTACGATAGCCGACCTGCGTGTGGTGCGTCCGGGCATCAAGGATTTGCTGACCTTCAAGGTGAAGCGCGACAAGATTCCCGTCCATTCCATCGATGCTACCTATATGCTACGGCCGGGCATCGGCTATATCCGCATCGGCAATTTTAGTGCCACCACCTACGATGAATTCATGGAAAGTATGGACAACCTGAAGCGGCAGGGCATGAAGAATCTTGTGCTCGACCTTCAGGAGAATGGGGGCGGTTATCTGCAGGCTGCTGCCGACCTGGCCGGCGAGTTCCTCGATGCTGGCGACCTGATAGTCTATACCGAGGGCCGTCGTGTGCAGCGTCGTGAGTATAGGGCTCCGGGCAATGGTGGTTTCCGTAGCGGTAAGGTGGTAGTGTTGGTGGACCAATATACGGCTTCGGCAGCAGAGATTGTGACGGGTGCCATCCAGGATCAGGACCGCGGTATGGTGGTGGGACGCCGCACCTATGGCAAGGGCCTCGTTCAGCGGCCTATCGACTTGCCCGACGGTTCGATGATCCGTCTGACCATTGCCCACTACTACACGCCTTCCGGTCGTTGCATCCAGAAGCCTTACGAGAAGGGAAACAAGAAGAGTTACGACCAGGACATCGTGAACCGCCTGAACCACGGCGAACTGACCAATGCCGACAGCATCCACTTTGCCGACTCGCTGAAGTTTGAAACGCTGAAGCAGCATCGCACGGTCTATGGTGGCGGTGGCATCATGCCCGACTACTTCATTCCCCTCGATACGACCAGGTACACCAAGTATCATCGTGAACTCTCGGCCAAGAGCATCATCATCCAGCAGAACCTGCGCTATGTAGACCAGAACCGCAAGACGCTGCATAAGAAGTACGACACACGTGACCAGGCCGTGGGCTTCAAGGAATTCAAGGAGGAGTTTGAGGTGCCCCGCAAGTTGATAGATGACATCGTGGCCGAGGGCAAGAAGCAGAACATCAATCCAAAGGATGAGGCTGAGATGCAGCAGACGCTGCCCTATCTGCGTCTGCAACTGAAAGCCCTCATAGCCCGCGACCTGTGGGATATGAGTGAATACTTCTCTATCATCAACGAGGACAGCGAAGCCGTCAAAAAAGCCTTGGAACTACTCTCAGAGTAGGGCCAAGGCCTTGTTTTCAGCGGCTTCCATCACTTCGCGTTCCCCTGGGCCTTTGTCGTTGATGCCGCAGAGGTGCAGTATGCCGTGTATGATGACGCGGTGCAGTTCTTCGTCGTAATCCTTGTGGAAGAGTTCTGCATTCGAGCGCACCGTGTCGAGCGAGATGACCAGGTCTCCGTTTAGCACGTCATCCTCGCAGTAGTCGAAGGTGATGATATCCGTATAGTAGTCGTGTCCCAGATATTCACGATTCACTTCCAGGATGTGCTCGTCGTCACAAAACAGGTAGCCCACCTCGCCCACCTTCTTCCCGTAGGTGGCGGCCACGCGCCGAATCCAGGCTGAGGTGTCCCTGCGCCTGATGTTCGGCATCTTTATGTTTTCTGTGCTATATGTAATCATTTCTTCTTTGGTAAATAGTCTGAAGTGTCTACGCCGAAGTGTTCCAGTTCGCGTACCATGCTCGATGAAATCGAGGATAATTGCGGTTCGCTGTAGAGCAGCAGGGTCTCCACTTCGCCGTTGGTGAGTTGGCGGTTTACGTCGGCTTGCTCGCGTTCATACTCAAAGTCTTTCACCGATCGCACACCTTTTATGATATAATGGGCCCCCACGCTACGGGCCAGGTCGACAGCCAGGCCATAGTAGGTTCTCACTTCTATGCGGGGCTCGTCTTCGTAGAGCCGGGCGATGGCCTGCATGCGCTCCTCAGCCGATCGCATACCGGGTTTCTGCACATGGTCGCCCACCACGCCGATGACCAGTCGGTCGAACAGAGGTAATGCCCGGCGCACGATGGAATTGTGGCCGACGGTGAAGGGGTTGAAACTCCCCACAAAGATACCTGTTTTCTCTTTCATGGGGCAAAAGTACAAAAAAAAAAGGAGCAAAACAAATAATCGCTCCCTTTTTTGTGCTTGTGCTTACTTTCTCCTGAACGTGTCTTTCGACAATTCCTTGAAGAAGTCGTAGTTCAGCACACGGCAGAACTTCTGCAGCAGTCCTGTGTTGATATCCTCACGCTCGAAGATGTTGTAGACGTTGGTGCGCTCGCACTCAATCTGCTTTGCCATCCAGATGACGGAGACCTTACGCTCGGCCATCACTTCCTTGATTCTTTGTCCAATATGCATAGTTCCAAAGGTTTAAATGAGTTAATTAATCTATTTGTCTGTATTTCGTTGGAGTCATGTCGAATGTCTGCTTGAAGATACGACTGAAGTAGGCCACGTCGTCGAAGCCGCATCTTTGTGCCACATCGCCGATGGGCATATTGAGGTCGGCCTTCAGCAGTCGCTTGGCTTGAGTCATGCGCAGTCGCATGATGTAGGTAGAGGAGTTGCTGCCGGTGATGGTCATGACCTTGCGGTTCAGGTGGGCACGGCTGACGGCCATCTCGTCGGCTACGGCCTCCATGCTGACGTTGCCGCGGGCCATCAGGCGATAGACCACTGAGACCAGTTTGTTCATGAACTGCTGATCATCAGCCGACAGTCGGGTGTTCTTGTCCGGTGCGTCGAAGCCTATCTGGCTGAGCATCGTTGTTATCTTCTGCTGGCTTTCCAGTAGTTTCTCTACCCTGACCAGCAGTTCCTCAGAGTTGAAGGGCTTGACCAGATAGGCGTCAGCACCGGCCTTGAGGCCTTGTATGCGGTCTTCCTCAGTGGTCTTGGCCGTGATGATAATGATGGGTATGTGCCCCAGTTGGTCGTCCTTCTTGATTTGCCGGCAGAGTTCCATGCCGTTGAGTTCGCCGGGCATCATAATGTCTGTGATGATCAGGTTGGGTAATATCTCCCGTGCTTTCTGAAGTCCGTCAGTGCCGTTTCGGGCATAGAACAACTGAGCCTTGCAGAGTTGTATGCCGATGTAGTAGGCGATGTCCTGGTTGTCCTCCACGATGAGTATCTTGCAGTCGCTCTGGTGCTGGGTGTCGTTGCTGCTTGGGCTGTCTATGTTGGCTGAATTCTCGTTGGTTTCCGTGATGGGATTGCAGGCCAGTGTTTCTGTGTTCTCATTCCATACTTCGGTCGTGTTGGCATGCTTCATCGGCAGAAGGATAGTGAATGTGGAACCTTGACCCTCGATGCTGTCTACACTGATGTCGCCATTCAGTGCCTCGACGATCATTTTCGTCAGAGAGAGTCCGACACCAGTTCCGATGTCACCGGCATTCTGCCTGCCCTCGAAGAAAGGCTCGAAGATATGGGGCATATCTTCTGCATTGATGCCCCGACCGGTATCGAACACCTGTATCTTGACCCTGTTGCTGGCGGTCTGTTCCAGCGTGAGGTTCACTTTTCCGTATTTGGGCGTGTATTTGATGGAATTGGAAAGCAGGTTGGAGATGATCTTCTGCACGTAGTTGGGTACGAAGTCCATGTCGATGCGAGTCATCGAGTGGGTGTAGGTCAATTCCTGACACTTGCTGTCGGCATAGGGCTGGAAGTACTGGATGATCATCTCCACATAGGCCACGATGTTGCCGTGGACCCATTGGGGCGTGCCAACGGCAGAGCGCACCTTGGAGATGTCGAGCAGTTGGTTGATGAGACCGAGCAGCGAGTTGCTCTGACGGACAATCATCTTGGCCGACGAGCGCACCTGCCCCATGTCCTCCACCTCCTGGTCTTCCAACTGATGACCTAGTCCGAGGATGACCGTCAGGGGTGTCCGAAACTCGTGGGTGATGTTGGTGAAGAAGTCTTCGCGGGTCTTCTGCGTCTTCTGCATCATCCGCTGTTTGGCCATCCTCAGGCGCAAGCGGTACCATAGATATATCAGGAAGATGATGGCCAGCAGGATGATGAAACTGGTGACGTAGATGATGATCACTCGTTGCGACCTCATGTGGCGCAGGTCTTCGGTCACGGCTATCAGTTCATTCTGCTGCCGCTTGCTGTCAATGGCGATATTCATGTTCTGGATGTTGGTCATCTTCTGCAGATTGACCACGCTATCTCTCATCTGGTCGTACAGCAGGTGGTGCTGCAGAGCCTGCCTGATGTCACCTTTCTCCTCGTACAGTTCGTAGAGCAGCCTGTGCACCTGGGCCATGTGTTCCCTCGAACCGATGCGTTGAGCCGTCTCGTTGGCTTCGTTCAGTTCCTCTTGTGCCTGGTCGAACTGATGCTGCCTGATGTAGATGCCGGCGATGCCAAGCATGATATCCAATCGGTGCCACTCATCCTTGCTCTGCGACATCAGGTCGCTGGCTATGGTGTATTCCTTGAGAGCCTCTTCCAGTTGACCTTCTTTCTCGTAGAGTTCGCCGAAGTGCTGATGGCTGATGGCGATGCCAAGCGTGGTGCCGGCCTGCTCGTTCATGCTCAGCGACTCTTGATAGTACGCCCATGCCGAGTCGTGCTGACCGGCCATCTCCTTGATATAGCCCAGATTGGCCAGGTTGATGGCCTGCCCGAGCGCACTGCCCAGGGCACGTTCGCCCTGTAGGGCCTGCCGCAGACAACTGTCGGCCTGGCTCCAGTCTTGCAGCGTCAGGTAGACATTGCCCATTCCGTTGAGAGCCATCACGCGGCATTTCTGGGCAATGGCACCGCTGTGGTCGGCCTTTTCCATGATGAGCGTCAAGGCCTGCAAATGATTGTGTGTGGCTTCTTCCAGTTGGCCCACCCGCCTGAAGTCGGTGCCGATGCAGTTGTAGGCCTGCGCCATCTCCAGGGTGTCCTCCGCTTCGACGGCTAATTGCAGTTCCTGCATGTGGTACTCAATGGCATCCGCGAAGTGGCTCTGATCGCGCATCTTTCTGCCCAGTGCCTTCAGCGTGGCCATCTGCCCCAGCAGATTGTTGTCTTTGGCAAACTGGCGGTTCTGTTCCAGAAGTGAGTCGGTGTTTCTGATGCTTCCTATGGTAGAGTCCATCGCGGTGCGTTCCTCGTCGGTGAAATCGGCAGACCTGTGTGACTGCTGGCAAGCGAGCGTCAGCAGTAGGATGCACAGGGCGAGTGGAATCCGCAATAACTTAGATTCTATCATAGTACACATATATGTGGTGCAAATTTACGAAAAACAAATGAATACACCATCTTCGCCGATGGGAAAATCATTCAGTAGTCTTGTCTTGGCTTCGTGCCGATTTGATTGGTTAAGGTGTTGATAATCAGGTTTTTG
Organism: Prevotella sp.; assembly: GCA_017467535.1. Classification (GTDB taxonomy): domain Bacteria; phylum Bacteroidota; class Bacteroidia; order Bacteroidales; family Bacteroidaceae; genus Prevotella. Next base: position 50,734 of record JAFUST010000100.1, read on the forward strand.
TTCTCGTTGTAGTGTGCGCTCAGTCCTAACCGATGCTCCGAAAAAGTTTCCTCAGTCCAAGCAAAATGTAAAAGGCGGCGCAACACCGCCGTTCTATTTTATTCGTCAAAGAGACTGGGCTGCATGGCTGTCCCCGTGAAGGGGCTGCGGCCAAAGTGGCGATAGGCCAACTCGGTCACCATGCGACCTCGGGGGGTACGTTTGATGAAACCCTCCATGATGAGGAAGGGCTCATAGACCTCCTCCACCGTGCCGGCATCCTCGCCAACGGCAGTAGCGATGGTGGTGATACCCACCGGGCCACCGCGGAATTTGTCGATGATAGTCAGCAGTATCTTGTTGTCAATCTCGTCCAGGCCATACTTGTCTATGTTCAGGGCAGTCAGGGCGATTCGCGAAATCTTGGTGTCTATGCCGCCGTTTCCCTTCACCTGAGCAAAGTCACGCACCCGGCGCAGCAGCGAGTTGGCTATACGGGGCGTGCCTCGTGACCGTCCGGCAATCTCCATTGCCGCATCCTCGGTGATGGGTACGCCCAGCAGGTGGGCAGAGCGTTCAATGATTCTGGCCAGCGTCTCCGGGGCGTAGTATTCCAGATGCATATTGATGCCGAAGCGGGCCCTGAGCGGAGCCGTCAGCAGGCCGCTGCGGGTGGTGGCACCCACCAGCGTGAAGGGGTTCAGGTCTATCTGGATGGTACGGGCCGACGGGCCTTTGTCTATCATGATGTCTATGCGATAGTCCTCCATCGCCGAATAGAGATATTCCTCTACCACAGGCGACAGGCGGTGTATCTCGTCGATGAAGAGCACGTCGCGCGGTTCCAGCGACGTCAGGATGCCGGCCAAGTCGCCGGGTTTGTCGAGCACGGGGCCGCTGGTGATCTTGAAGCCCACGCCCAGTTCGTTGGCAATGATGTTCGAGAGTGTGGTCTTGCCCAGTCCTGGAGGACCGTGCAACAGCGTGTGGTCGAGCGGCTCACCGCGGTACTTGGCAGCCTCAACGAACACCTGCAGGTTCTCCACCACCTTCTGTTGTCCGCTGAAGTCGCTGAAGTTCAGGGGTCGCAAGGCATTCTCGAAATCCTTCTCCCCTCCGCCGGCATAGCGCTCCTGGCGAATGTCAAAATCCTCGTCCATCATCTATAGGCAATCATTCTTGGCTGCAAAGATACAAATAAATTCCCAATAAGCGCACTTTCATCTGTTAAAGAGTGAAAAATGCCCATTGCTCCTTTCCGGCATAGATAGAGTAGGGCATGACAGAACGGTCCTCCTGATCCACTAAAGGATGAGGAGAACCGTTCCGCAATAATTTCAGGCGAAATTACTTCACCACGACCTTGATGCTCTTGCTTCCGACCTTCACGATGGCGACGGAGCCTGCCTGCAGCGAAGTCCTGACCGTTGCCGTTCCGTTTTGGCTGACAGCCGAGCCCTCCTGCATGCCATTGATGCCATAGACGCTGACCTGCGTACCGTCATCTATGCCTTGCACCTTCAGCACGCCACCCTCGCTCTGTACCAGAATAGCCCGGGCCGAGATGCTGGCCATGCCGTTGGCTATGCCCTCAGTCTTAGGCTCTACGTCCACCCAGCACAGTGTCGCGTAGACCGTCTCAGAGTCCTCATATTCAGCCTTTGCGGCATAGACGCTGATGCTGTAGGTCACACCGAGTTGCACTTCATTTGCAGTATAGGTGCCCATGTCCGCATCTGTGATGCTTGACACGCAAGTGGCCCCCTCAGTCTCACAGTTGAATGTCAGTTTCCCGTTTTTATAACTGATGGTAGGTTTCTCGCACTTCTTCGCCTCAGGCGTCACAGGGTCGCTGCCACCCGTTCCATCCTCTATGAACAAGAAATCCTTCCATCCTTCTGTTGCTTTATATTTCTCTTTCGTACCTACAGGCACATATAGGGTGCCGTTCATGAAAGTATTCTGACTAAATGTCATCATGTTATTGTACGTTTTTCCTCTTATTTTAAACGGATTCTCTATCAACGACACAACCGTAGCAAGATTGTCGCACTCATAGAACGCAGAACTCCCGATACTCGTCACGCTATTTCCAATAGTCACCGAACTCAGGCCGCTACATCTCCAGAACGCCTCACTCCCGATACTCGTCACGCTGTTAGGGATGGTCACAGAACTCAGGCCGCTACAGCCAGAGAACGCATTATACCCGATACTCGTCACGCTGTTAGGAATCACTAAGTTCTTAATTTCCGTGTCTTCATCGCTATATAAGTGATGAGCGTAATACAGAGGGTTAGCATAATAAGCATAATAACCGTTAAACTTTATATTGCACCACGCAGCAATATCTTTGACGATTACTTTTTGAAGTTTGTCACAATTATAGAACGCTTTTTCTCCGATACTCGTCACGCTGTTTCCAATTGTCACCGAGGTCAGGCCGCTACAGTCATAGAACGCATGATCCCCGATACTCGTCACACTATTTCCAATTGTCACCGAGGTCAGGCCGCTACAGTTATAGAATGCTCTTTTTCCGATACCCGTCACCTTTCGTGTTCTATTCATATAAGTAACTTCATCAGGAATAACAAAATTTCCACTATAACTCTTATAATCAGTATTCTTATAAGTAATTTCCAGTTCCAAGCCATCACTGATGTAATTGTAATAAATCGTTACACCATCCGCATTCTCAACTGCGATGTCATAGGCTAAAGCCTTGGCTCCAACCATACTCATGAGTACGGTGAGCAGAACAATCAAATTAAGTTTCTTCATAAAATATTATTAATTATTTCTTGCAATTCTTAAGGGCTTTAATTATCTCCATGAGTTTAGAAAAGGACGAAAACCTAGCATACATAGTTAGATGAGGCTTTTCCCCTTTTTTTTGTTTTTTTGAAGATACTTTATTAACATCTTCTAAAACGATTTCGTCATTGCATTTAAATATGCGATTGTGTGCAAACGCATTACGAACATGAGAGAGTAGTTGTCTTATATTAGTATCAGAATTAAAATAAAACACATTAGTCTCTGTTTCATTTTCCTGCTCCAGAGTATTGAGTGTATCTTTTATATCGAATCCTAGATCCCTTTTTGCTTGTTTATATTCCTTTTGTCTCTTGTCATAGGGAATTGCAAAGAAGGTGTCTTGCTCACAATGTTGCAGAATTTCGTTATAAAAGTCTGCGATCTCTGGTGTTTTCAATGCCTTTGTAGATGTTCTTTCTTTAGCATTCATTTTGTTTTGGTTTTAGTGAGTTTACTATATGTTATTCTGTACTTTTCTGCATCTAAGAGATGTGATTTTAGGAATTCGTTCAATTCTTCTGAACTAGGTTTTTCTGAACAAGATATGTAAATGGGGTCATAATTACTATCTGGGTAGGATATTTGCATCCAGTTTTTCCCTTGTGCAACAACTTCATTAAGTTGTTCAACTTGGATGATTTTTAATTCTTTTTTCATATACAAGATTTTACGCCTACCCGCTCTCCCTGCCTCAGCCGGTTAATATGAATGTTGGTATAAGGAAACAAAAAGGGCGCGGGAGTAAACTTTCTGTCGCTTACCCCACTGTATAGGCCTTCGCATTGCCCTTCTATCGAGATAAGCAACTCAGCCAGCCCACGCCTTTGCGTATTATAATGGATATGCTGGAAGCCAATGGTGGCTGCCAGACATAGGAATATAATACACCCAGCATGGACGCTTCGTTGCGTATATCCTCTGATAGAATTCAAGTTGCGAAGTTGATACAGTAGAAGATAACGTCAAGAAAACGTCCTTCGAGGCCGGCCTTACAAACGGCTTTGTCGGCCTCTGTTCCATCGATGTCGTGACCCGCTCACCCTTGCGGGCTACCTGAGTCAGCGGCAAAGTTACAAAAGATTTTTGAAACAACAAAGAAAATGGGCAAATAACTCGGTATTTAACAATATCATCTTCGAGCACAAAGGATAATATTCTATCGAAAAGGCCCAAACCTCACAAATCCGCCAATGGAGGCTCCAACCCCATCGCATGGAGCGTGATCTCCTACACGCATTTTTTAATAAAACATGGGGATGCCCACCAAAGGCTTGCAGATCACTGGTTGTTGTTGCTGTTTTTCAAAAAGTTTTTTCTTGAGAAAAATTTCATAAAAGTAACTACATAACTACATTTTTACAGTTAAAGTACTTATAATCAGATATTTAATCGATGTATGTCACATACATAAAACTACATACGACCTACATAAACTGACGTTAAAGCCCCTGTTTCACCTATTACGGCACCCGCTCTTTGATATTGTTTCCACATTGTTCCAATGAGCGAAACACTTTGTTTCTCCCATTGAAACACTTTGTTTCGCCTATAGAAACAAAGTGTTTCAGCAAAAGAAACATTTTGGAACACATTGGTTTTCAATAGATTAGCGGTATTTTTACCATAAAAAGCCACTATTTTTGCCCAAATAATGTAGGTCAATTTCAAATTATGTAGGTTAACTACATAGTGCATCTATTTGTGTATCAGTATATTAACACCTAAAATGTAGTTATGTATGTCAAAACGCAACTTTTTTTTGGAAAGCGAAATTTTGAATCACAAGAGCAGGCATCAAAATGGCAAGAAGCGATTTTTCGTAACTTTGTAAGAATTCGCAATCTTTCTTTATCTAAAGGCAGTTTGGGAGATGGAGGAAAAATTGGGTTACGAATAAGAGACCGTTCTATTTTCACGAATATCAAGGTTGTTGGGAATGATGAGGTTATTACGGACGAGATAGCGTAAATCGTTGATACTGCGTTGGTTTGCGGTTATTTGCGCTTTTGAGATTCTTTCGGATTGGAAAGAATGTTGAGCCTGTTCCGTTACCTAAGTGTTACCTCTGTTACTGCGTTTGGTAACTGGTAACACTTGGTGAAAACATGGAAGTCTGTACGAGATTTCCAACGACTCGGAAAAACATACATATTCTGGCATATTTTGCACGGCAGGGGACGTTCTGAGAATGTATAACTTTGCACTCAAAAACTCAGAAGCGTATGAAAAATGTGATTAAGAGAGAGCAATGCAAGCTTGCTTGCGGATTGCCGAACGTGAACATTTTATCTAAAGTAAGCAAATTCAAGGTGTTGCTCTACCTTAAAAAGAGCAATCTGGATAAGCAGGGAAAAGCACCAATCATGGGGCGCATCACCCTCAATAACTCAATGGCACAGTTCTCATGCAAACTGTCCTGTAATCCCAAGTTGTGGAACTCTCGTTCAGGCAGGCTGGATGGCAAGAGCAAGGAGGCGGTTGAGACGAATGCCAAGATCGAGCGCATTCTGCTTTCTGTCAATTCTGCAGTTGACAATCTCGTCAAGCGTAATGTGGACTTCACAGCTATGACGGTCAAGGAGATGATGCAGGGCAGCATCAACGGGCAGGTAACGCTCCTTCAAGTTTTCGATATTCTGTTGGAAGATACGAAAAACCGTGTAGGCATAGACAGGACACCTGCCACCTATACCTGTATCAGACAGGTAAAAGACTCGCTTGCAGAATTCATCCCTGCAACATATGGGGTCAGAGACATGGCGTTCAGTCAGATGCCCAACCAGTTCATCAGTGACTATGAGCATTTCCTGATTGACGGACAAGGCAAAAAGGCTACTACTGCCCATAAGTATTTCACCTATCTGAAACTGGCTTGCCGCAGGGCATACAAGGACGGACTAACAGACAAGTACCTCTTTGCACGTTACAAGGAACCAACCATACCCAAGAAATCGCCACGAACCATAACTCCAGAGAACTTCCAGCGGATAGTCAGCCTGCAAATCCCATTGAATAAGCCTTCACTCATGATCTCACGTGACCTGTTGCTGATAGCCTGCTACACGGGTATGGCTTATATTGATGCTGTATCAGTTACACAAGACAACCTGTCATACGATGAGCAAGGGAGCCTGTGGCTGAAATACAAGCGCAAAAAGACAGGGGTACAGGCTGTCGTGAAACTGATACCAGAAGCCATTGAACTGTTCGACAAATATAAGGACGCTGGTCTGCCAACGCTGATGCCCCGCCAGAACGATGCCTTCCTATTGAAGAACTTGAAGAAGATAGCGGAAATGGCAGGTTGCACACAGTCAATCAGCCACCACATGGGAAGGCACTACTATGCCTCTATCCTCACCTTATCCAATGACGTGCCAATAGATGTCATCAGCAAGATGCTTGGTCACACGAATGTGAGAATGACACAAGTCTATGCAATGGTGACACAGGACAAACTCTTTGAGGAAGCCGACAAATTCATTGAAGCAACCAAGGACTTTGTACTGGTGCTCAATGCAAACAGCAAAGCAATCGTAAACAAGCAAAGACAATAAATAATAGCAATTATGAACAGAAGTACATTCAGACTGATGCCCTATATCAACAGGGCAAAAACA
>JAFUST010000101.1 GCA_017467535.1 Prevotella sp.
AATATACATATGCACTCCGATTTTGAATCGGATGCAAAGGTACGCATTTCAAGGTTCGGACAAGGTGTCGTCCTCCGAAAGTGCTGTGTATAAAGGGCATTCATAATCAATTTAAACAATTTTAAGAGACACTAGTGATAAGCAATTACAATCCAAGTCCTCGTTTCTTAGTTCCATTCCAATTTGTCAGCTCATCAGCATTCTTGCTTGGGCAAGCGTCCCTTCGGGCCGAGCGGCCATTGCTGCCACCTATCGATTGCCACCCATCGAAACACTCATTTCATGAGCCAACTGACCAACACGAGTGACGGCTATGTCCCATCTGAACTAAGTAACTCCGAGCCCCATGCGGATCACAAAGAGAGAGACTTTAGGGTCTCTCTCTTTGTTTTCTTTTTGTTCAAAACAGCAATATCAGCATGAAGAAGTCCACCAGGCCCTGGAGTCGATGGACACCATGCCGTAGCCTTATTTGACTGCAATCTTATAGGTTCCCTTTTTGCTTCTTACCACATAAATGCCTTTCCGGAGCCCGTCTTTGGCCACCTTACGGCCGTTCAGGTCGTAGATTTCCGTCACGTCGTTCCAGTCTGCCACAGTCAGAGTACCAATGTCTGTCGTCTCATCTGCAGACGAGAAATACATCTTTTTCAGATTCGAGAGCGCAAACGACTGGCTGCCGGCGTTCAGCGTTGTACCAGAGAAAGTGATCGTGAGCGACGATGCCTCTACAGACACCTTTTCCCCGCTCGTGGTCTCAAAGGTCAGATAGGCGTAGTTGTCAGCATGAGCCGTGAACAGACCCGCCATGAACGCCAATAAAAGAAACAATCTTTTCATAAGCATTAATGTGTTAAGCCACTACCCTAAGAACTTGGCAATGGCTGCCAGGCACTTCTCGCTGCTGACTGGCTTCGAGAGGAAATCGTCGCAGCCAGCCTCGATGGCCAACTGGCGGTCACTTTCGAAGGCATTGGCCGTCAGGGCAATAACGGGGAAATCGGGATGCTTCTCCTTGATAGCCTTTGTGGCCTCCAGCCCGTCCATCACGGGCATCTTGATGTCCATCAGCACCAAGTCGATGCCGCCGGCCTCTACCATGTCTACAGCCTCCTTGCCATTGCAGGCTCTTGCGTATTCGTAACTTTTCCTAAGGATGTAGGTCATCAGGATATAGTTGCTGTCATTGTCTTCTGCTACTAAAATCTTCTTCATAAATAGTTGTTCCTTTAGTTAATTAGTTACAAAAGTAATGCTTTTCTTTGGCATTCCCTTGCTTCTTTTGAAACTTTTAACTAATTTTGCACGACAAGAAGGATTTTCCTGTCCGGAATCAATAACTAACTAAATAAACCAACATGATGAATCTGAAACTGTTCACTCTTGCAATGACCCTCACAGCATCGATGGCGGCTCAGGCCCAGCACACGATGGACGTCAACACCAAAAAAGCGGGGGCTCCCGTATCGTCGACCATGTATGGCCTCTTCTTCGAGGACATCAACTTCGCTGCCGACGGCGGCCTCTATGGCGAATTAGTGAAGAACCGCTCGTTCGAGTTCCCCCAGGCCTATATGGGCTGGCGGGTCTTCGGCAACGTAAAACTGAAGGATGACGGTCCTTTCGAGCGTTGTCCGCACTATGTGGTGCTGAGCGACCCCGGCCACCGCGAGCGCCGCACCGGCCTGCAGAACGAGGGCTACTTCGGCATTGGCGTGGAGAAAGACAAGGAGTACCGCTTCTCCGTGTGGGCCAAGGCCCCGAAGGGCAACTCGCAGATTCGTGTACAACTTATCAATGAGCAGGCCATGTACGAGCGGCAGAACTTCTCGGAGGTGAAACTCGACGTGACCTCGGCTGACTGGAAGAAGTACACCGTGACCATCAAGTCGACACGCACCGAACCGAAGGCCAACCTGCGCGTTTTCCTCTCCAGCAAGAATCCCGTCTGCCTGGAACACGTGTCACTCTTCCCCGTCGACACCTACAAAGGCCGCGAGAACGGCCTGCGCCGCGACTTGGCACAGGCCCTGGAGGACATGCACCCCGGCGTGTTCCGCTTCCCCGGCGGCTGCATCGTGGAGGGCACCACGCTCGACACCCGCTACCAGTGGAAGAACACTATCGGCCCGGTGGAGAACCGCCCGCTGAACAAGAACCGCTGGGAGGACACGTTCGACTATCGCTACTTCGCTGACTACTATCAGAGTTACGGCCTGGGCTTCTTCGAGTTCTTCCAACTCTGCGAGGACATCAAGGCCGAGCCGCTGCCCGTGCTGAGCGTTGGTCTGGCCTGCCAGTTCCAGAACGGTCTGGATGCTCACGCCAAGATGGACGAACTGCAGCCCTTCATCGACGACTGCCTCGACCTGATAGAGTTTGCCAACGGTCCCGTTGACTCAAAGTGGGGCAAGATACGCGCCGAGATGGGTCATCCCAAGCCCTTCAACATGAAGTATCTGGGCATCGGCAACGAGCAGTGGGACACGCCCTACTTCGACCGTTTGAAGCCCTTCGTGAAGGCGGTACGTGAAAAGTATCCTAACATCAAGATCGTAGGCACCAGCGGCCCCGACTCCGAGGGCAAGATGTTTGAAAAGGGCTGGGAGGCCATGAAGGCACAGAAGGCCGACCTGGTGGACGAACACTTCTATCGTCCCGAGAACTGGTTCCTGGCCACGCCCGATGCCAAGGAACGCTACGGCAACTGTGGTGCCATGCGCTACGACTCCTACGACCGCAAGGGCCCGAAGGTGTTTGCCGGCGAGTATGCCTGCCACGGCAAGGGCAAGAAGTGGAACCACTATGAGACATCGCTCTACGAGGCAGCCTTCATGACAGGTCTGGAGCGCAATGCCGACATCGTGGAGATGGCTACCTACGCTCCCCTCTTCGCCCATGTTGACGGCTGGCAGTGGCGTCCCGACATGATCTGGTACGACAACCTGCGCATGTTCAAGTCGGTGTCTTACTATGTACAGCAGATGTACGCCATGAACAAGGGCACCAACGTGCTCTCGCTGACCATGGACAAGCAGCCCGTGGCTGGTCTCGACGGTCAGGACGGCCTCTTCGCCTCCAGCGTGTTCGACAAGACGACTGGCGAGGTCATCGTGAAAGTCATCAACACCTCCAAGCAGGCTCAGCCCATCACCCTCAACCTGCTGGGCATGAAGGGCGAGCGTACCGCCAAGACGCTGACACTGAGTCACAACGGTTCGATGGACGACGAGAACACGCTCGACCAGCCGGAGAAGATCAAGCCCGCAGAGGGCAGCATCGCCTGCACGGCCGACCAGAAACAGACGGTGCTCAGCGATGCTGTGCCCGCCATGTCGTTCCGCCTGTACAAGATTCAGAAATAATCCACAGCATCCAATAAGGTCACAGTCCAGGCTGTGACCTTATTGTTTAACAGGTTCCATATTCTGCAGCAGAACGTCACACACAAAAAGTTTTTTTTTTCAAAAAATCTGTCACATCTATCACTTTCCCTGTGTTTATCGGGGTTTCAGTGATGACAGATGTGGTGATAGATGTGATAGATTTTACATATTTTTGCTAAAAAAGTTGCTCTTTTTCGTCCAAAAAGTGCTGAAAATGGTTTCTGCGCAATGGCAGCAGGTGTTTGTTCCAGGCCTTGGAACAAAATGTTCCACCATCTGGAACAAAATGTTCCACGGCCTGGAACACCAGGCAACGTAGGCTTGCTTTGTCGATTTTCAGTTGAATTTCGGGCAAAATTCAGTTAAATTGTGTTACATCTATCACATCTATCACCACATCTGTCAT
>JAFUST010000102.1 GCA_017467535.1 Prevotella sp.
TATATTATAGTGAGTAAATGACCGAATCCGAAAATGAAAATGACCATTTTGACCTTGACCACTTTGACCACAATTGTTGGGGTGGTGATATGCCCCCGATATGTTAAAATGGGAAAAATACTCTCCCGTTTATTCGTGTATATGAGATTTTTTTTGTATCTTTGTAGTCTCTAACAATAAACCTGAAACGAGGACTATGGGAAGACTTCTGACGATGATGATCGTGTGGCTGCTGGCGATGGACGCAGCGGCAGGGACGAAGGGCGTTGAGCGGCGCGTGCTGCTGAACGACGGGTGGCAGTTCTGCCTGAACGACAGCAACTTCCAACAGGCGCAGCAGGTGACGCTGCCTCACGACTGGAGCATAAGGCAGCGCTTCGACCGCGAGACGGCGGCCGGCAACGACGGCGCCTATCTGCCCACGGGCCGCGGCTGGTACCGCAAGACGCTCGTCCTGGGGCGCGAGCATGAGGGCCGTCGGCTGAGGCTCTACTTCGAGGGCGTCTACATGAACTCGCGGGTCTACGTCAACGGACATCTCGCGGGCGGATGGCCCTACGGCTACTCGTCGTTCTGGGTGGACGTGACCCCCTACGTCACCACGGGCATGAACGACATCGTGGTTAGCGTGGACAACTCTCGGCAGAAGAACTGTCGCTGGTACTCCGGCTCGGGCATCTATCGCAGCGTGTGGCTCTACACCACGCCGATGGCCTACATCGACGAGTGGAGCGTCAGCGTGGAGACGCCCGACGTGCATACGGTGGAGGTGCAGGCCCTGGTGGTGGAGGCCGATGGCCGGCTCACGCGCATCGGGCGCACCATCCACGTGGAGCAGCCGCGCCTGTGGTCGCCCGACGATCCCTATCTCTACGAGACGGAACTGACGGCTGGCGAAGACCGTCTGACGGTGACCTACGGCATACGTACCATCGACTATGACGCCGAGCGAGGCCTGCTGCTCAACGGGCAGCCGCTGACGCTGAACGGCGCCTGCGTGCACCACGACAACGGCCTGCTGGGCGCCGCTGCCTTCGACGCTGCCGAATGGCGCAAGGTGCGGCTGATGAAGGAGGCAGGCTTCAACGCCCTGCGAACCAGCCACAACCCACCCTCGGAGGCCTTCCTCAGGGCTTGCGACGAACTGGGCATGCTGGTCATCGACGAGGCCTTCGACGGCTGGCGCGAGCAGAAAAATCAGCACGACTACCACGAACTCATCGACGAGTGGTGGCAGCGCGACCTGACGGCCATGGTGTGCCGCGACCGCCTGCATCCCAGCATCTTCTGCTGGTCGACGGGCAACGAGGTGATTGAGCGCAAGAAGATTGAGATAGTGAAGACGGCCCATCTGATGGCCGAGCACATCAGGAGCCTGGATCCGCAGCACAGGCCCGTCACGTCGGCACTGGCCGCATGGGACAGCGACTGGGACATCTACGACCCGCTGGCGGCTGAGCACGACATCGTGGGCTACAACTACATGATGCACAAGGCCGAGAGCGACCACCAGCGCGTGCCGAGCAGAGTGATGATGCAGACGGAGTCGTACCCCCGCGACGCCTGGCAGAACTACGAGCGCACCATGAAGCACCCCTACATCATCGGCGACTTCGTGTGGACGGGCCTCGACTATCTGGGCGAGTCGGGCATCGGCCGCTGGTATTACGAGGGCGATGTGCCTGGCGAGAGTTGGGAGCGTCCGCTCTACCCCTGGCATGCCGCCTATTGCGGCGACGTCGACCTGACGGGACAGCGCAAGCCCATCAGCCACTACCGCTCGATGCTGTGGAATGGTAAAGAACCGATCTATATGGCCGTACGCGAGCCCGACGGCTGGCAGGGTCGGGTTAAGACCACGATGTGGGGCACATGGCCCACTCAGGAGAGTTGGAACTGGCCCGGCTGGGAGGGCAGGGACATCAGCGTGGAGGTGTACAGCCGCGAGCCGAAGGTGCGCCTCTACCTGGACGGCCGGCTCGTGGGCGAGCAGCCGACGCAGCAGATGAAGGCCACGTTCACGCTGCCCTACACGCCCGGCACGCTGAAGGCTGAAGCCGGCGGCGCCACCGCGACGCTGCAGACGGCAGGCGCAGCGGCGGCACTGAGGCTGACGGCCGACCGCACCGTGCTGAAGGCCGACGGCGCTCAGGATCTGGCCTTCGTCACCGTGGAAGTAGTGGACAGCGAGGGCCGGGTGGTGCCCGTGGCCGACAACGAACTGACATTCCGCGTGGAGGGTGCAGCCGTGCTGCAGGCGGCAGGCAATGCCGACGTCAAGGACGAAGACCCCTACTACGACAACACCCATCGCGCCTGGAAGGGGCGGGCCCTGTGCGTGGTGCGCACCACGGGCAAGAGGGGGCGCATCCGGCTGACCGTAGCGTCGCCGTCGCTACCCAGTGCCGTGCTGACGCTGAAAGCGCAATAGGCACTGGCCGCAGGGGTGCAGGAAGAGTGGGAAAATCGTTCATCGGTTAGCAGAAATGTTGCGATGAACGATTTTTCTTAGTCTTTGCAACATATTTTTCGGTGGAAACGGAGGAAAAAGACTAATTTTGCGGCATTGAAACTAAAAACCGAAATGATTATGAAACGATTTTTTCTGTTGCTGACGGCGGTGATGACCGCAGGGCTGATGATGGCTCAGGCACCCCAGGTGCTGGGCAAAAGCCACGCCATGCAGCGCATCAGCGTGAAGGGGCATTACCTGCTGCTGCCCGTCCAGGAGAGAGAGGAGAACGCAACCGTCATGGTGATGGCGGCCGGACAGCAGGTGCAGTCGCTGAACGTGAAACTGGCCGTCGACCAGGTTGACTACTATGTACCGCTGGACATCCAGCGCTTCGGCGCGAAAGACCTGCTGCTGGACATCACGTTCCAGGGCGACCGCCGCTTCACGGGCGCAATGAAGGACTTCATCTGCTGGAAGGAGATGAAGCAGAGCGACGAGTTCGATGCTCAGAACCGCGAGCGTTTCCGTCCTGTGTATCATCATACGCCCCGCTATGGCTGGATGAATGATCCCAATGGTATGTTCTATAAGGATGGCGTGTACCACCTCTATTATCAGTGGAACCCCTACGGCTCGCAGTGGGAGAACATGACGTGGGGACACTCTACGTCGAAGGACCTGATCCACTGGGAGGCGCAGCCGACGGCCATCGAGCCCGACGCGCTGGGAGCCATCTTCAGCGGCTCGTGCGTAGTGAACGGCAGCGATGTGGTGGCCTTCTATACCTCGGCCGCAAAGAGCCAGGTGCAATCGATGGCGGTGTCGAAGGACAACGGCCAGACCTTTGAGAAGTATGCCGGAAATCCTGTGCTGGTGAGCACCGAGGAGGACTTCCGCGACCCGAAGGCTTTCTGGAACGAGGACATCCAGAGGTGGAACCTCGTGCTGGCCGTGGGGCAGGAGATGCGCATCTACTCGTCGAAAGACCTGAAGGAGTGGCAGTATGAGAGTTCGTTCGGACAGGAACTGGGTTGTCACGACGGCGTGTGGGAGTGTCCCGACCTGATGCGGCTGCCCGTGCGCGGCACCGACAAGCAGAAGTGGATGCTGATTTGCAACATCAACCCCGGCGGCCCCTTTGGCGGTTCGGCCACACAGTACTTCGTGGGTCAGTTTGACGGCCACAAGTTCACCTGCGAGCACAGTGACACGCGCTGGATGGATTACGGCAAGGACCACTATGCCACCGTCACCTTCGACAATGCCCCCGAGGGCCGCAAGATAGCACTGGCGTGGATGTCGAACTGGCAGTATGCCAACCAGGTGCCCACGAAGCAGTTCCGCTCGGCCAACTCAGTGCCCCGCGATCTGGACCTCTTTGAATACAACGGTCAGACCTACTGCGGCGTGACACCCTCCAGGGAACTGCTTGCCCTGCGCGGCAAGGCCATCAGCAAGCCGATGGAGGCCTGCGAGGTGGTGGTCGACCTGAAAGGCTCGATGGAACTGGTGCTGAGCAACGACCTGGGAGAGCAGGTGGTGATGCGGTATGATGCCGACCAGCGCACGTTCTCAATGGATCGCACAAGGACCTACGCCAGTTTCAGCGAGGCCTTCCCCTGCAAGACGGTGGCCCCTGTATATGGCAACATGACGCAACTGCGCATCTTCGTGGATCACTGCTCGATAGAGGCCTTCGACGTGGAGGGCCGCATGGCGATGACCAATCTGGTGTTCCCCGCGAAGCCCTATAATAATATAAAGGTGAAGGGCGGGAAGGCTACGATTTACCAAATTGAAAACTGATAATAGAAAATAGATAATTATGGCAAAGACAAGCAAACTTGCAATCGTTCCCGTGATGCTCTGCTTCTTCTGCATGGGCTTCGTTGACCTGGTGGGAACGGCCTCTAACTATGTGAAGAAAGACCTGGACCTGACGGACTCGGTGGCTAACATCTTCCCCTCGCTGGTGTTTTTCTGGTTCCTCATCTTCAGCGTTCCCACGGGCATGCTGATGAACAAGATAGGGCGGAAGAAGACCGTGCTGCTCTCGCTGGCGGTGACGGTGCTCTCGCTGCTCATCCCCCTGTTCGGCGAGAACTTCGCCGTGATGCTGGCAGCCTTCTCGCTGCTGGGCATCGGCAATGCACTGATGCAGACGTCGCTGAACCCCCTGGTGTCGACCGTGATGGGCGGTGGTAACCTGGCCTCTACGCTCACGTTCGGCCAGTTCATCAAGGCCATCGCCTCATTCTCGGCACCGTATCTGGCCACGTGGGGTGCCACGCAGTTGATTCCTGAGTTCGGGCTCAACTGGCGCATCCTGTTCGCCATCTTCCTGGTGGTGGGCGTGCTGTCTACGCTCTGGCTGGCCGCCACGCCGATAGAGGAGCAGCCCATCGAGGGCAAGCCCTCTACCTTCGTGGAGTGCTTCAAACTGCTGGGCACGCCCATCGTGCTGCTGTCGTTCCTGGGCATCATGTGCCACGTGGGCATCGACGTGGGCACCAATACGACGGCTCCCAAGATCCTGATGGAGCGTCTGCAGATTCCCTTGGAGGAGGCTATGTCGGCCACAGGCGTCTACTTCATCTTCCGTACCATCGGCTGTCTGACGGGCTCGTTCTTCCTGCGGGTGATGAAAAACCGCACGTTCTTCATCATCTCAGTGGTGATGATGGCCCTGTCGATGTGCGGCCTCTTCTTCGGCACGGAGAAATGGATGCTCTATGCCGCCATCGCTCTGGTGGGCTACGGCAACTCTAACGTCTTCTCCATCTGCTTCGCCCAGGCGCTGACTTCTATGCCGCAGAAGCAGAACGAGGTATCGGGCCTGATGATCATGGGCCTCTTCGGCGGCACAGTGTTCCCCCTGCTGATGGGCTTCGCCAGCGATGCGATGGGACAGGCTGGTGCCGTGCTGGTGATGGCTGTCGGCGTCGTCTATTTGTTCACGTATATCAATCGATTAAAAACCGCATAAAAGACTATGAATGAGAAGCGTTATGTAGTGGGACTCGGAGAAGTCCTGTGGGATGTACTTCCTGAAGGTAAGAAACTGGGCGGCGCCCCTGCCAACTTTGCCTATCATGCTGGGCAGTTCCTGGGCAGCGACAACACCATCGCCATCAGTGCGCTGGGCGAGGACAAACTGGCAGAGGAGACGATTGCTGCCCTGCGTGAGCACAACCTGAACGACCTGCTGCCCCGTGTGCCCTATCCGACGGGCACCGTGCAGGTGACACTCGACGAGCAGGGCATCCCTACCTATGATATTAAGGAGAACGTGGCTTGGGACAACATCCCCTTCGATGAGGACATCCAGCAGATTGCCCGCTCGTGCCGTGCCGTGTGCTTCGGTTCGCAGGCTCAGCGCAACGTGGTGTCGAGGGAGACCATCCATAAGTTCCTGGATGCCACGCCCGACGACTGCGTGAAGATCTTCGACATCAACCTGCGCCAGCAGTTCTACACCAAGGAGATCATACAGGAGTCGATCCAGCGTTGCAACATCTTGAAGATCAACGACGAGGAACTGGTGCTCATCGGCCGTATGTTCGGCTATCCCGGCCTCGACATTGAGAACAAGTGCTGGCTCATCCTCGGCAAGTACAATCTGGATATGCTCGTGCTCACCTGCGGCACCAACGGCTCGTATGTCTTCACGCCGGGACAGATGTCGTTCCAGGAGACGCCGAAGGTGCAGGTGGCCGACACCGTGGGTGCCGGCGACTCGTTCACCGGTTCGTTCTGTGCCGCCATCCTCAGTGGCAAGCCTGTGGCTGAAGCCCACAAGCGTGCCGTAGAGGTGAGTGCCTACGTGTGCACCCAAAACGGTGCTATGCCGACACTTCCCGCCGAACTCTTGCGATAAAAAGAGTTCATTTTAGTTAAATAATCATAAATAAAGGTACACATATGTTGTTCGTATAGAATAATATGTGTACCTTTGCACCCGCAAAAAGTGGCTGTTGCGCTGGATTCGCTCCATCAACGCACTGATAAAGAGCAGTTTAGATTCCAAAAAGGTGGAATGGGCTGTTTCTTCTTTATGTGTGTATATGGGTACTGAAAGCAAAATGTGACACTGAGAGAATTTAAACATTTATATATCAAACATTAAACAAGTAAAACTGAAATGCCAGGATTATTAGGAAAGAAAATCGGAATGACATCCGTTTTCAGTGCCGACGGCAAGAACGTGCCGTGCACTGTTATCGAAGCTGGTCCTTGCGTTGTGACACAGGTCAAGACAGTAGAGAAGGACGGCTACAAGGCCGTACAACTCGGTTTTGGCGAGGCTAAGGAGAAGAACACCACGAAGCCCATGATGGGCGTGTTCAAGAAGGCCGGCACAACCCCGAAGACCCACTTGGCCGAGTTCAAGTTTGAAGAGGACTACAACCTGGGTGACACGATCACCGTCGAACTCTTCGCTGACGCTGAGTTCGTCGACGTTGTAGGTACTTCAAAGGGTAAAGGTTTCCAGGGTGTGGTGAAGCGTCACGGTTTCGGTGGCGTCGGCCAGAGCACTCACGGTCAGGACGACCGTCTGCGCAAGCCCGGTTCAATCGGTGCCTGCTCGTATCCCGCCAAGGTGTTCAAGGGAATGCGCATGGGTGGCCACATGGGTGGCGACCGCGTGACAACGCAGAACCTTCGTGTGTTAAAGGTGATTCCGGAGCACAACCTGCTTCTCGTGAAGGGTAGTGTTGCCGGCTGCAATGGTTCAACCGTCTTAATTCAGAAGTAAAATGGAAGTTAGTGTATTGAATATCAAAGGTCAGGAGACCGGAAGAAAGGTCAACCTGAACGAGGCTATCTTCGGGATTGAACCCAACGATCACGTGATTTATCTGGATGTCAAGCAGTATATGGCCAACCAGCGCCAGGGCAACGCCAAGTCGAAGGAGCGCAGCGAAATCAGCGGCTCTACCCGCAAACTGGGTCGCCAGAAGGGCGGCGGCGGCGCTCGTCACGGTGATATCAACTCACCCCTGCTGCGTGGTGGTGGCCGCGTGTTTGGTCCCACACCCCGTGACTACAGTTTCAAACTGAACAAGAAGGTGAAGCAACTCGCCCGCAAGTCGGCCCTGACCTACAAGGCTCAGGAGAACGCCATCGTCGTGGTGGAGGACTTCACGCTGGAGGCTCCGAAGACCCAGGAGTTCGTGGCCATCGCCAAGAACCTGAAGGTGGACGGCAAGAAGATCCTCCTCGTTATGCCTGAGACAAACAAGAACGTATATTTGTCGGCTCGCAACCTGCAGAAGGCCCAGGTGGTCGAGGCTGCCAGCGTGAACACCTACAAGGTGCTGAATGCTGACGTGCTGGTCATCACGGAGAAGTCGCTGGAGGTTATCGACGGAATCTTAAACAAGTAAAAGGAGAGATAAGATATGGCATTTATCATTAAACCCCTGGTCACTGAGAAGATGACCAAGATTACGGAGAAGCAGCCTAACCGCTATGGCTTCATCGTCCGTCCTGAGGCCAACAAGATTGAGATCAAGAAGGAAGTCGAGGCTCTCTACAACGTCACCGTTGAGGACGTGAATACCGTTCGCTACGCAGGCAAGCGCAGCCAGCGCTACACAAAGGCCGGTCTCGTGAAGGGACAGAAGAGCGCCTTCAAGAAGGCTATTGTCACCCTGAAAGAAGGTGAGGAAATTGATTTTTACAGCAATATTGATTAATAGAAATGGCAGTACGTAAATTAAAACCCGTAACTCCGGGTCAAAGACACAAGATTATTGGCACGTTCGAGGATATTACTGCATCCGTGCCAGAGAAGTCTCTCGTTTACGGTAAGCGTTCTACCGGCGGTCGAAACAACA
>JAFUST010000103.1 GCA_017467535.1 Prevotella sp.
GATTCATCTAATGGTTAGGATACAAGATTCTCAATCTTGGCATAGGGGTTCGATTCCCCTATCGACTACTCAGACAAGGCATCGAGAGGAAAAGAAAAGCATGGTCGATTCATCTAATGGTTAGGATACAAGATTCTCAATCTTGGCATAGGGGTTCGATTCCCCTATCGACTACCAAGAGGAGCCTCAGAGTTAATCTGGGGCTTTTCTTATTAACTACACAGACAAACGCATGACAAGTCATCCAATATTCAGACGAACGGAACTGCTGTTGGGCAACGAGGCGATGGAGCGAATCAGCCGCCAGCGAGTGATCATCTTCGGCGTGGGCGGCGTAGGGTCGTGGTGTGCCGAGAGTCTGGTGCGCTCCGGCATTCAGCATCTGACCATCGTAGACTCCGACCGTGTGTGCATCACCAACGTGAACCGCCAGTTGATGGCCACCATGCAAACCGTGGGCCAGGTGAAGGTGGACGCTCTGCGCGAACGCCTGCTGGCCATCAACCCCAAAGCCGAGATTACGGCTCTGCAGCAGATCTTCACCGAGGACACCGCCGAAAGTTTCGCCATCGGTGACTACGACTACATCATCGATGCCATCGACTCGCTGAAGGACAAGGTGCTGCTCATCGAGATGGCCTGCAAGACGAAAGCCAAGTTCTTCTCGTCGATGGGGGCCGCGCTGAAGATGGACCCCACGCGAATAAAAGTGACCGAGTTCTGGAAGGTGCAGGGAGACCCGCTTGCCCGTGCACTGCGAAAGAAGTTCAAGTCGCTCCAGCGATTTCCCAAGCGCAAGTTCCTGTGCGTCTATTCCGACGAACTATTGCAGAACCGCGGACACAACGCTACCTGCGGCACCGAACAGTGCATGTGCCCCAAAGCGCAAAGCGGCCCCGGCGACCCTACCCTACTGAACCACGAATGGTGTTCGGCCAAGGCACAGATCAATGGCACCGTGGCCCACATCACAGCCATCTTCGGCTTCACGCTGGCTGGGCTGGTGATGAAGGAAGTGATGAGTGATAAGTGATAAACGATAAGTGATGAGTGATGGGTGATAAACGAAAAGTGATGAGTGGTTTGTCTTCCACCCATCACTTTTCATTTATCACTTTTCACTTCCTTAGAGTCCCAGATCTTTCTTGATCTGTTCAATCTTCTCTTCAGCGGCCTTGGTGCAACGCTCGTAGCAGCCGGCGCACTTGAACGAGGGATCTTTGACCTCGGTGTAGAACTTGATCTTGGGCTCGGTGCCGCTGGGACGCACGCTGATCTTGGTGCCGTCCTCGCAGAACCACTGCAGCACATTGCTCGTGGCGGGCATCTGGATTTTCTCCACGCGACCGTCGGCATACTTTGCCTCCAGCGTCTGGTAGTCCTTCACCAGGCAGACCTTCGAGCCACCCAGCACCGTCGGCGGGTTGTTGCGGAAGTTGGTCATCATCTGCTTGATTTCGTCAGCACCGGTCTTGCCGGGACGCACCACGTTGATGGTCACCTCCTTCGAGAAGCCGTACTCAGCATAGATATCCATCAGCAGGTCGTAGAGGGTCTTGCCGTTGTCGCGTGCCCAGGCTGCAATCTCGCAGATCAGGCAGATAGATGCGGGAGAGTCCTTGTCGCGAACCTTGTCGAACGGCAGGAAGCCGAACGACTCCTCACCACCACCGATATACTTCTTCTTGCCCTCGATGATGCTAATCTCATTGGCAATCCACTTGAAGCCCGTGTAGCAGTCCATATACTCCACGCCGTTCTTCTTGGCAATCTCGGCAATCACCTCAGTGGTAACGATGGTCTTCACCAGGAACTCGTTGCCCTTCAGTTGGCCCAGTTTCTTCTTGTTGGCGATGATATACCAGCAGAACATCATGCAGGTCTGGTTGCCGTTCAGGATCTCCCATTCGCCCTTGGCGTTGCGGCAGACGATGGCCAGACGATCGGCATCGGGGTCACTGGCAATGACCAGGTCGGCATTCAGGCGTGTGCCCAGTTTCATGCCCAGGGTCATGGCCTCGGCATTCTCAGGATTCGGACTGACAACGGTGGGGAAGTTACCGTCGATGACCATCTGCTCGGGCACCACGTGAATGTTCTGGAAACCCCATGAGCGCAGAGCCATCGGGATGATGACGCGGCCTGTGCCGTGCATGGGCGAATAGACAATGTTGAGGTCCTTCTGGCGCAGGATGACGTCCTGGTCGACCATAGCCTCGTGAACAGCCTGGATGTAGTCCCAGTCCATCTCACCGCCGATGGGGATGATCAGTTCCTTATTGCCCTCGAACTTCACGTCCTGAATCTTCACCTTGTTCACCTCGTCGATGATGCCCTTGTCATGCGGAGCAAGCACCTGTGCACCATCGTCCCAGTAGGCCTTGTAGCCGTTGTACTCCTTGGGGTTGTGGCTGGCAGTGACGTTGACACCGGCCTGGCAACCCAACTGACGGATGGCAAACGAGATCTCAGGCGTGGGGCGGAGGCTCTCGAAGAGGTAGACCTTGATGCCGTTGGCCGAGAAGATATCGGCAACGGTCTCAGCAAACATACGACCATTGTTGCGACAGTCGTGACCCACCACGACACTCGACTGTTGGCCGGGGAAAGCCTTCAGTATATAGTTGGCGAAGCCCTGTGTGGCCATGCCCACGATGTACTTGTTCATGCGGTTGGTACCGGCACCCATGATGCCACGCAGACCGCCCGTGCCAAACTCCAGATTCTGGTAAAAGGCATCGATCAGTGCCGACTTGTCCTCGGCGTCGAGCATATCCTGTACTGCTTTGCGTGTCTCCTCGTCAAAGGCCGGAGAGAGCCATTCCTTTGCCCGTGCGGTGCACTCGGCAATGAGTTGAGCGTTATTTTCCATAATCTTTGTTTAAGTTATTGATAAAATCTATTCTGAGGGGCAAAGATAACATTTTTTTCTGAAACGACCAACGATATAGGCAAGATTTTTATTCTTTTTTTCTGTTTGCCACTCTATGCCGCGGTATTCACAAAAAAGGAGCAGGTGTCCGGCCTGCTCCTTTTGTATTTATTTTGTCACGAGTTTCACCTTCGCGGCCTTCAGTCCGGGCGCGGTGGCGGTGAGGGTGACAGGGCCAGGCTGATGGCGGCGGGAACGCAGGATGACGGTGACGCTGCCCTGATAGAGCGAACGACGGGTACCGACGGTCAACTCGTCGCTGATGATGTCGCCATTGATGACACCCACGATGTCGGCCTCGCCCTCCACGCTGAAGGTCACCTCCTGCTGTGCCCACAATACGCGGCGGCCTTTCTTGTCGACGGCCTGCACGACAATGTGCTGCAGGTCTTGTCCGTCGGCCTGCCACTCAGCGTTGTCGGCCTCGGCCATGAGTCGCACGGGGTCGCCAGTGGTCTCCACCTTGTGGCGAGCCACGACACGGCCATCACGATAGGCCACGGCCTCCAGCGTACCGGGCTGATAGTCTATCTCGCCCCAGCGTATCTGGTTGCGCATCTTGGGGTCGCTCACGTTGTTGGCCTTGCGACCAAGTGACTTGCCGTTGAGCACGAGTTCCACCTCGTCGCCGTTGGTGTAGACAATCACGTTGGCACGCGAGCCCTCGGGACGGTTCCAAAGTTCCGACATATGGTCGTTGCCCATCTTCACACCATTCCACATCTCGGCTTTCTCACTCTCCAGGAAAGCCAGCCGAACGACAGGCTCCTCAGGCAGGAAGAAGGACTTCATGTAGTAGGCCTTTGGCTTGGCAGTCAGGTCGATGTTGAAGACACCCTGCGCCCATCCTTTGGCGGGCCATCCCATGCTCTCGCCCAAATAGTCGATGGCACCCCAGTAGGCCAGTCCGATGACCTTGTCCCGATCCATCTCGAAGAAGTTCTGGCCCATAGCCTGCGTGGATGCCTCGCTCTGGTAGAACTTCATCCAGGGGAAGCGGCGACCATCACCGGGGAAATACATATAGCGATAGTTATAGGACTGCACATCGGTCAGCATGGCCAGGTCGCATGGCAGCGAGTCAGTCTCCCAGTTGCGGTAGCGCGGATGCATGGCCACGGTGACCAGACGGGTCGAGTCATATCGATTGACGAGGGGGCGCATCAGACGATACATGGTGACACCGAAGTCGTTGAACGGCTGGTTGGGATCTTGCTGCAATTCGTTGCCCAGACTCCAGAGCACCACACTGGGCGAGTTGCGATCGCGCTTGATCCACTCGGGGATGTCCTTCTGCCACAGTTGTTCGAAAGCCACACGCCCGCCCGTATGCTGGCGCGTCCACTTGTCGTAGAGTTCGTCCACCACGAGTATGCCGTGCTTGTCACACAGTTCGATGAACTCACGGCTGTAGGGGTTGTGACTCGTACGTATGTGGTTGATGCCGAACTGCTTCATCAGCACGATGCGCTTCTCGATGGCCCGCGGATAGGCCGCAGCACCAAGGGCGCCCAGGGTGTGATGGTTGGCATAGCCCTGAAGGAGCACTTTCTTGCCGTTGAGCAGCAGACCCCGATTGGGTACTATCTCCACAGTGCGGATGCCGAAGGCGGTGCTCACCTCATCGGTCACCTGACCATTGTCGCCAATCAACTGGGCAACGGCCCGATACAGACGGGGCGACTCGGTATCCCACAGTTGGGCATTGGCAATGGTGGCCTCTTCAGCCAGAGCCACCTCCACCGTGCGTGCCATGCGATGACGCTGGACGGTGCGTCCACCCTCGAAGACCAACTGCCCCTGCGGGTCGTAGATTCTCACCAGCGTACGGGCAGGCTTACGGGTGCGGTTGGTGAACTCACCGGAGATGTTCACATATTTATTATCGCGCGTAGTGACATACAGCGGATGACGCCCGAAATAAAGTTCCTTATCAGTAGCCACAAGGCGCACTTTGCGGAAGATGCCGCCACCGGTATACCAGCGGGAGTTGCCCGGTTCGCGTGTGTCGGCCATCACGGCGATGACATTGTCCTGACCAAACTTCAGCCGATCGGTCACGTCGATTTCGAAGCCCACATAGCCGTAGTCAGTACCGCCTATGTACTGCCCGTTCAGGTAGAGGTCGCCAGTGTAGATGATACCGTCAAACTGGAGCAACAGGCGCCGTCCCTTCAGCGAGTCGGCAGGCGTCAGGTGCAGGCGATACCAGCCCTTGCCCATCTCCTTGAAGCCACGGCTCGAGAGGCGGCTCTTGATGTTGGCGGCAGCATCGCTGTCATCGGCCTTCTCGTCGGCAGCGGGAGCCACCCAGGGCTGCTCTATCTGGAAGTCGTGTGGCACATTGATCGTGCGCCACTGGGCATCGTCGAAGTCCGTCTGCTCCGCATCCTTCACGTCGCCGGCATGGAAGCGCCAGCCAAAATCGAGGTTCAACTCAGCACGTGGCTGGGCCACGCAGAATGAGAACGGAGCAATGAGAAGTGAGAAAGCAATGATGAGTTTCTTCATAAGATTAGTAAAGCGTTATGTTTACGTTTTTCTTTGTAATATTCTTGCTGTACTGGAAAGTGGCATCGTGCTTGGCCGTGATCCAGAGGTTCTCCAGATGGATGCCGTCTATGGGCATCTCAGGCAGACCATTGAACTCCATTGCGAAGCCTGCATGATGGCACACCACGTTGCGGATGTCGATGTTGCGGAAGATGGGTGTTTCCTCCGTCACAGGCACGCTGGCCACCTCCTTCGGCTCGCCGCCCTCAGCCAGAACCTCGCTGACCGACTTGCCACCATAATACATATTAAAGGTAAGCGCGTAGGTAGTGATGTCGCTCATGGAGATACCATCGATATAGATATTTTCCACGATACCACCACGACCGCGGGTAGACTTGAAGCGCAGGCCCACGTCGGTGCCCACGAACTGGCAGTTCTTCACCGAGATGTTCCTCACGCCACTGCTCATTTCCGAGCCCACCACGAAGCCGCCGTGGCCGGCAAAGACGGTGCAGCCGTCCACCACTACATTCTCACAGGGACGTGCACGCAGACGTCCATCCTTATCCTTGCCGCTCTTGATGCAAATGCCATCGTCGCCAGCATCGAAACGCGAATTCACAATCAGTGCGTTCTTGCAGGATTCCAGATCCAGCGCATCACCATTCTGGGCATAAGCCGGATTGCGCACCAGCACGCGGTCGATAATGATGTTCTCGCACATCAGCGGATGAAGGTTCCACGCGGGCGAGTTCTGGAAGATGACGCCCTGCAGCAGCACATTCTTACATTCCACCAAACTGATCATCACAGGACGCAGGAACCGCTTCACGGCCTGCCATTCCTCCTCCGTCTGCGCTGCGGGCACATTCATGTTAGCCCCGCGTTCGCCTTGGGCATAGCCCTCGCTAGGCACCCAGTAGCCTTTCCTCAACTCCATGCTGCCAGGCTGGGCAAGCAGACGCTTCCAATGATCTTCGGTCACTTTCTGCTTCTTCACCGGACGCCAGTACTGGCCGTTGCCGTCGATGACGCCATCGCCCGTGATGCTCACGTTGGTTGCTCCACGCGCGCTGAGCGGAGACTGACAGCGGCGGGTGTCCAAGCCCTCAAACGAAGTCTTCACCAGCGGATAGAGTGTCTCGTCGGCCGCAAAGAGGATGACGGCACCCTTCTCCAGGTGCAGGTCAATGTTTGACTTCAGTACGATGGGGCCCGTGAGCCACACGCCACGGGGCACCACCAAGTGTCCCCCACCCTTCGCCGTCAGCGTCTCCACGGCTTGGGCAAAGGCCTCGGTGCAGAGATTGCTGCCCGTGGGGTCGGCACCGAAGTCGCTGAGCAGCACCTGACGATTCGGAATCTCGGGAGCACTCACCTCAGGCATGGCGAAAGGCAGATTCTGGGTGAAAGTCTTGTAGGGGTTGGCAGCCGCTACGCACATGGCGACGGCCAGCATCAGTAGTGTTGTAGTAATCTTTCGCATAATAGTTAGTTAGTTTTTAAATGATTATGGTTGCAAAGGTAAACAAAAAAAACGAGAACCACGCCATGATTCCCGTTTTTTTTTATTTTTTCTCTTCGCCGTCGGCCTCACCCAGTGCCTGCATTGCCTCGTCACCGCCCTCTGTACGGGGCAACCGCTGACGCCGTTTTGGGTTCTCCTGGGCCCCATAGCGCAACAGTTTCTGGGCCGCCGTGGTGATGCTCATGCCGCTGGTTTGCGTGCTGCGCTTCAGGTCTTCAAAGGCCTCGCCTGTCTTGTGCAGTTGCTCGTCCACGCGCAGGAACCGCTCATAGAACTGCTGCACGCGGTCTACCACCTGGCTGGCGGCCTTCATAATTTCCTGCTGGTTCTCCACTTGCCGCATCTGCTTCCACGACATCTCCAGCACTCTCAGCATGACGAAGAGGCTCTGGCTGCCCACGATGACCACGCCGCGGTCATAGGCCTCGCGCCACAAGCCGGGGTCGCTGCCCAGGGCCAGTTGAAGAGCACTCTCACTGAAGACGTACATCATCACGAAGTCCAGTCGCTGGCGGCCCTCACGGATGTAGCGCGAGTAGTTCTTACGCGACAGTTCGCTGACGTGCTGGCGCACCGAGGCCACATGGCGGCGCAGGGCCTGATCACGCTCCTCGTCAGTGCGGGCAGCGTAGTAGTCCTGGAAGGCGGTAAACGATATTTTCGAATCGATGATCACGTCGCGCTGGTCGGGAAAATGGAGTATCACGTCGGGAATGAGCCTGCGGCCCTCGTCCTCGTCGTGAATGGCGCGCCCCTGCTCGTCGCGCAGGGCGGTCTGCTCCTCAAACTGGAGGCCTTCCTCCAGTCCCATCTCCTCCAGCAGTTGCTTCAGGCGCAGTTCGCCGAAGTTGCCCTGCGTCTTGTTCTCGCTGGTCAGTGCCTGAGCCAGTCTGTCAGCCCGCTCGCCCACCTCCTGCGCCTGCCGCAGGTTTTCCTTGATGGAGGCATCCAGGCGCTCCATCGTTACCGTCTGGGCGCGGTCGCTTTTCTCTACGGCGTCTTTCATCTGGCGTATGTTCTCGCGCAATGGGTTCAGAATGATGGACAGTTGCTGCTCATTGGCAGTCGACAGTTGCTCCGCCCGTTCCTTAAGTATCTTCTCTGAAGCCGCATTCATCTCGGCCTTGATCATCTGCATCTGCTCGGCCATCTGCTGCTGGTGCTGGGCCTTCAGATCGGTCATCTGTTCCTGATGCTGGGTCTTGAGTGTTTCCATTTGTCGTTCATAGAACTGAGTGGTGCTGTCTAATTTTGATTGCAGCACATCACGCTCTGTGGTCAGCCGACGGTTGTCCTCGGCTTGCTGTTCTCCTTTTGCTTGTAGCCCCCGTGTCTGACTGTGCATCCATAAGAAGGCCGCCAAAGCGCCTGCGGCCAGTCCCAGCAAGAAGAATATGATGACGATTTCCATAAAGTCTGATGTTTTGATTGCAAAGATAATAAAAAAAGTGGATGAATACAATTTTTTAAGCATTTTTCTTTCCATTCTTTGGCCGTTTGCCCAAAAAACAGTACATTTGCAGACGATTAGTGTTTTAGGATATGACAGAACGATTCGAGTTTACCTCACAAGAGCGCGAGTTGGCTCTCTCGCTCTATGCCGAACTGAAGGAGAAAATCGCTGGCTCGCTGGAGCCGGGCGACGAGGACAAACTGCGCCGTCATCTGCACACCATCATCGAGAACAATCAGGTGAGCCGCGACGTCTTCGGCCTTAACCCCATCGTCAGCAGCCTGCAGACGGCCATACTTGTAGTCGACGAGATAGGTCTGCGCCGCGATGCCGTCATCGCCATCATGCTCAATCCCAGCGTCGAGGCCGGTCTGCTGACGGTCAATCAGGCTGCCGCCGACTATGGCATGGCCGTGGGCCGTATCCTGCACGGCCTGTTGCACATCCAAGAACTCTACAAGAACAACCCCGTCAGCGACAGCGAGCGCTCCAACTTCGTACGCCAGCAGGGCGAGAACTTCCGCAACCTGCTGCTGTCGTTTGCCGAGGATATGCGTGTGATTCTCATCATGATAGCCGACCGTGTCAACCTGATGCGGCAAATCAAGGACACGACGAACAAGGAGCAGCAGACACTGGTCAGCGAGGAAGCCGCCTACCTGTATGCTCCGCTGGCTCACAAACTGGGCCTCTACAAACTGAAGAGTGAACTGGAAGACCTCTCGCTGAAGTATCTTGAGCACGATGCCTACTATCACATCAAGGAGAAACTGAACGCCACGAAGCAGGCCCGTGATGCCTACATCAAGAGTTTCATCGGCCCGATAGAGAAGAAACTGACCGATGCCGGACTGAAGTTCCACATGAAGGGACGCACCAAGTCCATACACAGCATCTGGCAGAAAATGAAGAAACAGAAGTGTGCCTTCGAGGGCGTCTACGACCTCTTCGCCATCCGCATCATCATCGACTGCCCCGTGGAGAAAGAGAAGCAGCAGTGCTGGCAGACCTTCGCCATCATCACCGACATGTACACATCCAATCCCAAGCGAATGCGCGACTGGCTGACCGTGCCCAAGTCCAACGGCTACGAGAGCCTGCACATCACCGTGCTGGGACCTGAGCAGAAATGGGTGGAGGTACAGATTCGAACCGAGCGCATGGACGAGGTGGCCGAGCGCGGTGTGGCTGCCCACTGGCGCTACAAGGGCGTGAAGGCCGAGGGCGGCGGCATGGACGAATGGCTGAGCGGCATCCGTCAGATGCTGGAGAACGCCGACAACGGGCTGGAGGCCATGGACTCCTTCCGCAACGAACTGAAGGACGAAGAGATCTACGTCTTCACCCCCAAGGGCGACCTGATGCGCTTCCCCGCCGGGGCTACCGTGCTCGACATGGCCTATCACATCCACTCGAAGGTAGGCTCGGCATGCACCGGTGCACGTATTAATAATAAGGTGGTCACCTTCCGTCAGGAACTGCATTCTGGCGACCAGGTGGAGATTATCACCTCGTCGACGCAATACCCCAAGCAGGAGTGGCTCAGCATCGTGAAGACCAGCCGCGCCAAGGCCAAGATCCGGCTGGCCCTGAAGGAGACTCAGCAGAAGGAGGCCCTGATGGTGAAGGAGATGCTGGAGCGCAAGTTCAAGAACCGTAAGATAGAGCAGGACGAGAGCCTGATGATGCGCACCATGAAGAAACTGGGTTACAAGGAGGCCAGCGACTTCTATCGCGACATTGCCCACCAGACACTCGACGTGCAGACCGTCTTCGACAAATATCTGGAACTGCAGCAGGGCGAGCGCGTCGTCACTGGCGACAACGTAGCCCGCTCCGCTGAGGAGTTCGTGCTCGAAGAGCACGTGGCCGCCAACGTGCCACAGAACGATGACGTGCTGATCATCGGCCAAGACCTGAAGGGCGTCGACTATCAACTGGCCCATTGCTGCAACCCCATCTATGGCGATCAGGTGTTCGGCTTCGTCACCGTCAGCGGCGGTATCAAGATTCATCGCTCCGACTGCCCCAACGCACCCGAACTACGCCGCCGCTTCGGCTACCGCATCGTGCGCGCCAAGTGGAGCGGCAAGGGCTCCAGTCAGTACAGCATCACCCTGCGCGTCATCGGCAATGACGACCTGGGCATCGTAAACAACCTGACATCTATCATTTCGAAGGACGAGAAACTCATCCTGCGCAACATCAACATCGACTCCAACGATGGTCTCTTCCGCGGCACGCTGACCATCATGATCAACGACAACACCCGTCTGGAGGCACTCATCAAGAAATTGCGCACCGTGAAGGGTGTGAAACAGATAGAACGAATTTAACACAGATATCGGACAATGCAAAAAACTAGATTTGTAACCTTCGGAGAACTGCTGCTCCGATTCTCAAAGGATGACCACCTGCGACTCTCGCAGGGAGGCTACTTCACCACTCGCTATGGCGGTAGCGAAGCCAACGTGGCCGTATCGCTGGCCACGCTGGGCGACAACGTGGAATACATCACCCGCCTGCCGGAGACACCCGTGGGACATGCCGGGCTGGAGAGCCTGAAGCAATTGGGCGTAGACTGCCACCGCGTGCTCTTCGGAGGCACCCGCATAGGAACCTACTATCTGGAGCCCGCCGCAGGCATGCGCTCCTCGCGCGTCATCTACGACCGCGCCAACTCGGCCTGCTCTGAACTCCGTCCGGGCATGATCCCCTGGCGCGAGATACTGAAGGACGCCACCGTGCTGCACGTGTCGGGCATCACCGCCGCCATCTCGCAGAGTTCGGCCGATGCCACCTTCGAGGCTCTCGACATTGCCGACGAGATGGGCGTCAAGGTGTCGTTCGACATCAACTACCGCAAGAACCTGTGGCGTTATGGAGCCGACCCGCGCGAGACGCTCAAGCGTATGCTCTCACGCTGCGACATGATGTTCGGCGATGCCATCGAGTTCGAGTGGATCTGCCAGCGCAAGCAGCCGCCTTTCACGGCCACCGACACACACTTCGAGATGCAGATGGACGAGTATCAGTCATGGTTCGAGGACCTGCACCGCGAGTTTCCCCGCTGCCAGAAGTGGCTCATGGGCATGCGCAACATGGTGGCTTCCAGCCGCCACCTGCTGACCGCCCTACTCTACACGGCCGAAAGCAGTGACGGCCCCTACCGTCTGCTTCGCGCGCCCATCCATGACATCAATGGTGTGGTGGATGCCTCGGGCGTGGGCGACGCCTTTATGGCCGGCCTGCTACATAGCGTCTACACTTATCCCGGCGATGACCAGCGCCAGTTGAACTATTCATTGGCCGCATCAGCCCTAAAGAACACCATACCAGGCGATTACAACCTCGCCACAGATGAAGAGATACAGGAACTCTTATAATATATTCACACATAAAACCTATTTCTAAAATGTTAACACAACAAGACCTAAAACAGATTGCACTGCGTGGCATCACAGAGCAGCAGATTGAGACCCAACTGAAAGAGTTCGAAACCGGATTCCCCTTCCTTCGTCTCGAGGCTGCAGCAGCCGTTGGCAACGGCATCGTAGCCCCCAACGGCGAAGAGCGCCAGCAGTATGTGAAAGCATGGGAGGACTACAAAGCCGAGGGTCACCGCGTGGTGAAATTCGTGCCGGCCAGTGGTGCTGCCAGCCGTATGTTCAAGAATATGTTCGCCTTCGTGGATGCCGACTACGACGTGCCCACGACCGACTTCGAGAAGAAGTACTTCCAGGACATCAGGAAGTTCGCCTTCTACGACGCCCTCGACGCTGTCTGCCAGAAGAACGAAGGCAAAGGCATCGAGGCCCTGATAGCCGAGGGCAACTACAAGGCCGTGGCTGCCAACATGCTGAAGAAAGAAGGCCTGAACTACGGTCAACTGCCCAAGGGCATGCTGCTCTTCCACAAGTATCCTGAGGGTGCACGCACGCCGATGGAGGAGCATCTGGTGGAGGGCGCGCTCTATGCCGCCTCTAACGGCGAGGCCCATGTCCACTTCACCGTTTCTCATGAGCACATCGACTTCTTCAAGCAGAAGGTGGCCGAGAAGGCCGATGGCTTTGCACAGAAGTACGGCATCAAGTACGACATCACCTTCTCCGAACAGAAGCCCAGCACCGACACGGTGGCTGCCAACCCAGACAACACGCCCTTCCGCGAGGCCGACGGCAGTCTGCTGTTCCGTCCCGGCGGTCACGGCGCACTGATTGAGAACCTGAACGAGATAGAGGCCGATGTAATCTTCATCAAGAACATCGACAACGTGGTGCCCGACCGCCTGAAGCCCGAAACCGTGGAGTGGAAGCAGGTCATTGCCGGCGTGCTGGTCACGCTGCAGAAGCAGGCCTTCCAGTATCTGCGCATCCTGGACGGAGCCCCCACCGATGCCCAACTGACGGAGATCGCCCAGTTCGTGGAGAAGTGCCTGTGCACCAATCCCAAGCAGAACAAGGTCGATGCCGCCTACCTGCGCCAGAAACTCAACCGCCCGATGCGTGTCTGCGGCGTGGTGAAAAACGTGGGCGAGCCCGGCGGCGGCCCGTTCCTAACCTACAATCAGGATGGCACCGTGAGTCTGCAGATTCTCGAGAGCAGCCAGATCGACACCAACAATGCCGAATATATGCAGATGTTCACGCAGGGCACCCACTTCAACCCCGTCGACCTGGTGTGCGCCGTGAAAGACTATCAGGGCAAGCCGTTCAACCTGCCCGACTATGTAGACAAGACCACGGGCTTCATCTCATCGAAGTCGAAGGGCGGCAAGGAACTGAAAGCCCTCGAGTTGCCCGGCCTGTGGAACGGTGCCATGAGCGACTGGTCGACCGTCTTCGTCGAGGTGCCCCTTGGCACATTCAACCCAGTGAAGACCGTCAACGACCTGCTGCGCGAACAGCATCAGTAAGACGTAACACTAAAAGAGAATTTCCTTCGGGGCGGCTACGAAAGTGGTCGCCCCGTTTGCTATCAGGAAGTCGCGGTCACGAAAGCCCCATAGCACGCTGACGCAGGGCAGGCCAGCGTTGCGGGCCGTCTGCAAATCCACGTCGCTGTCGCCCACGTAGACGGCACCTTCCCGTTCTGCTCCCAATTGTCGCAACGCCTCGTAGACAGTATCGGGCGCAGGTTTCTTGCGGATGCCCTCAGCCTCGTGCTCGCCGATGGCCACCTCGATGGTGTCAGGAAAGAAGTGGCGGCACAGTTCCTGCGTGGCGGCATAAAACTTATTGCTGACCACAGCCGTCCGGCATCCCCTGGCCCGGAGTTCAGCCAGCAGTTCAGGGATGCCGTCGTAGGGACGGGTCGTGTCGAGCGAGTGCTCCATGTAGTATTCGCGGAAAGTCTTGAACACCTGATCGAATTGCGGGTTCCGGTCGCCATCCGGGATAGCCCGCACCATCAGCAGACGCACGCCGTTGCCCACGAAGCGGCGTATCTCGTCGCGGCTGTGCTCCGGCATCCCATACTGGCGCAGCGCATGGTTGACAGCCGCCATCAGGTCATCGAGCGTGTCAAGCAACGTGCCGTCGAGGTCGAAAATATAAGTATCGTAGCGTTTCATGGCTGCAAAGGTAGAAAATAAATATCTTTCCCTTGCATTTCTCTCACTTATTTCGTAACTTTGCACCCAAATTTTTGACTCAAGACAACCGAAAGATGAAAATCAAGAAAGCAAAATACTATCTCATACCCGCCGCCCTCTGCCTGGCAGGCATCGTGGGCATCGGCTACTACTACTTCTGCACATCCTTTTCCGAGATGCAGGAGACCAAGTACGTTTATATCGACACGGACGATACGGTCGACTCGGTCTTCGCCAAACTGGAGCCACTGACATCGGAGAGCGCCATGTGCGGACTGCGCACCCTGGCCCGCCACTACGACTACGGCAGCCACATACGCACAGGCCGCTATGCCATAGAGCCCGGACGGAACACCCTCGACGTGTTCCGCACACTGAGAAACGGCCAGCAGACGCCCATCATGCTGACCATACCCGAATGCCGCACGATGGAACAACTGGCAGGCCGCCTGGCCCCCAAACTGATGATCGACAGCACCACCATCGCCGAGGCCCTGACCGACCAGGCCTTCTGCCAGAATCTGGGCTACGACACGTGTACCATCAGTTGCATCTTCCTGCCTGACACCTATGAGGTCTACTGGAACACCAGCATCGCGCGACTGATGGAACGCATGGCCCGCGAGCACGACAACTACTGGAACGGCGAGCGCCTGCAGAAGGCCAAGGCCGCAGGACTGACGCCCAACGAGGTGTGCACGCTGGCCAGTATCATAGACGAAGAGACGGCCAACAACGCCGAGAAGCCCATGGTGGCCGGTATGTATCTGAACCGCCTGCACATCGGCATGCCCCTGCAGGCCGACCCCACGGTGAAGTTTGCCATGAAGGACTTTGGCCTGCGCCGCATCTACAACGCCCACCTTGCCTACGACAGCCCCTACAACACCTACCGCAACGCCGGTCTGCCTCCAGGCCCCATCAAGATTGCCAGTATCAAGGGAATCGATGCCGTGCTCAACTACGAGCACCACAACTACCTCTATATGTGTGCCAAGGAAGACTTCTCTGGCACCCACAACTTTGCCGTCAACTATCAGGAGCACCTGCGCAATGCAGACCGCTATGCGAAAGCACTCAATGAGAGAGGAATCAAGTGAGGAGAGAAATCATAAAATAACACGAAAAAACATGAAAGCAATCAAGACAGAGAAGGCCCCGGCGGCTATCGGGCCGTACAGCCAAGCAATGGAAGTGGGCGGACTGGTGATGGTAAGCGGACAACTGCCAATAGACCCCGCGACGGGAACAATGCCGGAAGGCATCAAGGCGCAGACGCGACAGGCACTGACGAACGCTCAGGAGATTCTGCACGCTGCAGGCACAGACATGAAGCATGTGGTGAAGACAATGGTGTTACTGGCCGACATGGCCGACTTCGCCGCTATGAACGAGGTGTACGCAGAGTTCTTCACCGAGCCCTACCCCGCCCGCAGCGCCTTTGCCGTGAAGACCGTGCCCAAGGGCGCGTTGGTGGAGATTGAGTGCATGGCAAGCAAGGAATAAAGATGAGCAAGGACGAGAAATATGTGTTGCTGACACGGCAGATAGAGGCGCTCATAGCGGGCGAGACGGATGCCGTGGCGGTGATGGCCAATGTGAGTGCGGCGATACACGAGGCGATGGGATTCTGGTGGACGGGGTTCTATCGGGTAATGAACGGTGAACTGGTGCTCGGGCCCTTTCAGGGACCAATGGCATGCGTGCACATCGGCTTCGGTCGCGGCGTGTGCGGCACGGCGTGGAAGGAGCGACAGACTATTGTGGTGCCCGACGTGGATCAGTTTCCCGGGCACATTGCGTGCAGCAGCCTTTCGCGGTCGGAGATCGTGGTGCCAGTATTTTCGGACGAAGGCGAGGTGGTGGCCGTGCTCGACATAGACAGCAAGGACCTGGCAACCTTCGACGATACGGACAGGAAGTACCTGGAGGGGATATGCAAGTTGCTGAACTGCCTCCCGTAGAGCGCCATCCGCTGGTGCCGTTTCTGCCCGAGAATGCACGGGTGCTGTTTCTGGGCAGTTTTCCTCCGCAGAAGAAGCGGTGGTGCATGGAGTTTTACTACCCCAACTTCATCAACGACCACTGGCGCATAGAGGGCGAGGTGTTCTTTGCCGACCGCAACCGCTTTGTTCTGTCCGACAGGAAGGCCTTCTGTCGCGAGGCCATCATCGCGTTCTGCCAGGAAAAGGGTATCGCCTTCTACGACACCGCCACTGCTATCCGCCGACTGAAGGACAATGCCTCGGATGAGTACCTGGAAGTGGTGGAACCGACGGACATCCGTGCGCTCCTGTGGCAACTGCCCCATTGCGAGGCCATTGTCACCACGGGTCAGAAGGCCACCGACACGCTCTGTGGCTACTTCGGAATCGAACACGGGCCAAGGGTGGGAGAATCGATGGCCATTCCCGATGTGCGCAATCGCGACAACCACGAAATCCGGCTCTATCGCCTTCCCTCTTCCTCCCGCGCCTACCCCCTGGCCTTCGACAGGAAAGTGGCAGCCTATCGCAAGATGTTTGAGGCGGTGGGGCTCAGATGACCTGAGACATTTTGAACTAATATATACAAAAACAGATGAAAGACAATCTCGAAGAGATATTCCCGATTGTAGACGAAAAGGGAACGGTGATGGGCAAGGCGACACGCGGCGAGTGCCACAATGGGTCGCGGCTCCTCCATGCCGTTGTCCATCTGCACGTGTTCAACTCGGCAGGCGACGTTTACCTGCAGAAACGGCCGGAGTGGAAGGACATACAGCCGGGCAAGTGGGACACGGCGGTTGGCGGGCACATCGACTATGGCGAGACGCCTGAAGAGGCGCTCCGACGGGAAGTCGGCGAGGAACTGGGGATGACAGACTTCGAGCCGCAGTACGTCGGGAAGTATGTGTTCGACAGCAAGCGCGAGCGGGAACTGGTTTACGTGAATTGCACGACTTACGACGGAGAGATACGGCCCTCAAAGGACGAGTTGGACGGTGGTCGGTTCTGGTCGATGCAGGAGATTGGCGAGGCCATCGGACAGGGTGTGCTCACTCCGAATTTCGAGAGCGAGTTCCTGAGATTCTTCGGATACAAGCGAACATAGGGGTTACTCCTCACGAAGACTGAAGAGGAACTGCTGGTCGTGGTGGCGGCAGTCTACAATGCCAAAGCGAACAAGACGGGCCAGGAGAGTGATAACCTTAGGTCGAGGGATGCGCGAGAGGCGGACAATCATGTTGAGCGTGAGAGGCTGGCCGTTGAGGGTGGCCAGGAGTTGGCGGACAGTGTCGGTGTAGGTCATCATGGTGCCGCGGGCGTTCTGCGAGTCGCGCCACATGGCAAGGTGGACGGGCGAGGCCACGATGTTCTCGTCGGCAATGCGGATATAGGCACGGGGACGATCATCGTCATCGAGGGCACAGACGGGACGCTTTTCCGACGGGGGGACGGTGGCGATGACAATCGTGCGGCCCTCTACATGATAGGTATCAAACTTGATGCTCGCCTCAGGGCGGCAGTAGCGGTAGGCGGCCTGGTGCATCATGTATATTTCCTCCTCAGAGCGCACACCCGACATATGGCCGTCGTCACGCACGCCAATCAGCAGTCGTCCGCCGTCGGTATTGGCAAAGGCAGACACCGAGCGGGCCAGTTTGCGGGCATCACTCACACGGAA
Organism: Prevotella sp.; assembly: GCA_017467535.1. Lineage (GTDB taxonomy): Bacteria > Bacteroidota > Bacteroidia > Bacteroidales > Bacteroidaceae > Prevotella. The sequence continues at coordinate 17,669 of JAFUST010000103.1, forward strand.
CTTGAAGTCCTGCTGCTGATGTTCGCCCTCGCTGATCAGGCGCTGAAGAAAATGTTTATCTGAGTGTGCGTCGTATGCCATCATCCTGCCGTGAACTGATTAAACAGGGAGCAAAGATACGAATTTATTTCGAATAATGCCATTATTTCGCAAATTTTTCGTAACTTCGCTGCGATAAAACAAGATATCGAAATGACACCATTGGAAAAGAGAAACGCAAAACTGGCAGAGCAGATCATCAAGAACCTGCAACGCCGACACATCGAGGGCTTCTATTGCCCCACGGGAGAAGAAGCAGTGAAGAAGGTATCGGAACTCATTGCCGACGGCAGTTCGGTGACATGGGGCGGCACGATGACGGTACGCGACCTGGGCATTCCTGAGGCGCTGAGAAGCAGGGGGACGCTGGAAGTACTTGACCGCGACCTGGCTGAGACGCCAGAGGAGAAGCAGGCCATGTATCTCAGGGCATTCTCCACGGATGTCTATCTGACCAGTGCCAATGCCATCTCTGAGGATGGCGTCATCGTGAACATCGACGGCAACGGCAACCGCGTGGCGGCTATCACATGGGGACCCAGAAAGGTGATCTTCGTCATAGGCCTCAACAAGGTGGCTCAGACCGTGGAGGCCGCACTCGTCAGGGCGAGGAGCACGGCATCGCCCATCAACGCCGCCCGCTTCGACATCAAGACACCCTGTCAGGTGGACGGCATATGCCACAACTGCAACTCCCCCGAATCCATCTGCAACTACATCCACTTCCTCCGCAACTCCCCCAGAGGCCGCCACACCGTCGTGCTTGTGGGCGAAAACCTTGGATACTAACAAGATTATTCTTTGTTTTTCATTCACTCATTCGTACCTTTGACCTGTCGGTCGAAGGTACTTCCGTTCAGAAAAACCCAAATAAATTTGGTTTTTCGCTCACTTATTCGTACCTTTGTACACAGAAATCTAAAGCAACGCGAAAAAATGAGTCCAGTATTCAGACGCGAGAGCGAATATACATTCAAGATATACAGCAACGAGGAGGAGCGAATGCACATCCACGTGCTCTGCGACGGCCATGAGGCCAAATACTGGCTGGAGCCAGAGGTGGAACTGGCCAAGAACACGGGCATCCCCGAACACAAGTTAAGTGAAATAAAGAAAATCGTAGAGAAATATGCAGACAGTTTCAGAGAACAATTTAGCCAGCACATCGGTAAGCGTATTGATGATTAATGCGCAGGGCATCATGCTCTCGGTGCTGGGCCACGACTATTTCCTGTCGTACAACCGCATCCCATGGATGCAGGACGCGCCCATCCGCAGCGTGCTGAACGTGCAGATGAGCGGCCCGGAGGCCATAGAGTGGCCCGACCTGGACGTGGACCTGGAGATAGACAGTCTGCGCCACCCTGAGCGCTATCCGCTTGTCATCAAGCGCAATGCGCTTGACTACGTGGTGGCGTGAAAGCGGAGTTGAGGGGGATATTAAAAAACCAAAGGGGTGGATAAGAAATACGATGTGTTTATCAGTTACAGTCGGACTAACCTGGAGCAGGTGAAGGATATTAAGGCTCTGGTGGAGCAGCAGACGGAGGCCCGCTGCTGGATGGACTTGGAAGGAATAGAAAGTGGAGTGCCGCGCTTCACGACAGCCATCATTGACGGTATCAAAGAATGCCAAGTTCTTCTGTTTATGCGTTCGGCCCAATCACAGCGTTCCGAGTTTGCTTTGCGTGAACTTAATTTTGCCAGTAAGCGTGGCAAAAAGGTGGTTATTGTCAATGTTGACAATAGTCCCATGACAGACGAATTCGAATTCCTTTATGGCCTTACCGACACGATAGAATGGGAAAATCTGCCACAGCGTGAGAAATTATTCCGCGACGTGCGTAGGTGGCTGAACAAGGCTGACAAGCCAGCCAAGCAGCAGAGAGACACTGCCAAACCAGCCGTTCAACCCGCATATTCTGGCGATTTGCTTCCAGAAGGTGCATCCATAAACGGAGGTAAATACATCATAAAGAAAGTCTTGCCAAGCAGTGCCTACTACAACTCATATTTGGCAAACGAGGCAGGAGGATGCCAGATGGTTGTCAAAGAATTTTTCATAAAAGACTATACGGAAAGAGTCAATGGTATTGTCAAAGTAAAGGATGGGTATGGTGATGATATAGACATAGATAAATGGAAAAAAGCCATCTTCAAGCACTGGGGATGGCAACTGCATTTCTCTCATCCCAATGTAGAATCTCTGACTGAAGTGTTTCAGGAAAACGGCACTGTTTACGGTGTCAAGAACTATATTGAAGGAGAGGATTTATGGTCATACCTGAGACGTACCGGTCGCCCACTTGATGAAAACAGAGTCCGAAAGATCGGCATACAGTTAATGAATGCCCTGAGTTATCTTCATAAGGCCAGCATTCTTCATTTGGACATAAAGCCAGGCAACATAATGATTGATAGAGATTTGTCAAAAATTTGCCTGATAGATTTCGATATATGTCGAAAGATGGATGAACATGATGAAAGCGATCCATTAGCATACTCCGCAGGGTATGCGCCAATAGAACAGATAGGAAATGGAAGAATCGGTCCACATACAGACATCTATGCTGCAGGGGCAACTTTCTACAATTTGTTGACATTATTAGCACCACCTTCTACAATGGATATTGCCGATGACGGAGAAAAGGCATTTAAATTCCCAAGTAATGTCAGTCGCCCTATGAGAGACTTGATTCAGAAAATGATGACTCCCAATCGACTGCATCGTATCACTGCAGAAGAAGTGATCCGTCTTTTGCAATCGTGACGAGAATCAAAGTTGGCCGCCAGCATAACAGCCTCAGAAATCGTTAACGTCACAAATCGAAAAATCCAAAGTAGGACCACATTGCTTAACTTGATGCACTGCTGAAGAGCGGGGAATTATTTCGCTTTTTTTCGCGTACTGGTCCATCTAAAACGCTCAATGATCATCAAATACATATATATATTTCTGCCAACCGACCTGTGAATCTTGAGTGTTGTACTTTGACGTTATCTTTTCATAATCAATAGGCATAATATGCCCCGCAATATATCCATCTATACTATATTTTATCGACTTATCGTCTACAACGCCATACAAAGCATGTATAAATAACTCTGCATTCAAAGTAGAGTAGGAATCAAAATCACTGCTCAAGGAATATGTAACGACATAATTTCGTTTCCAAGGAATTTCATGTTCTGAGAATTGTACTATTTCACCTTTATTGATTCCTTTTTTCGAACAAAAATCAGGATGAGAAGTCAGACCGAAAAATTCTTTGTTTTTCTGTTCAACAACAGATCCGTTCACTTCCCGGAATTCATCTGATGTCAGTTCCAGTTTGCCGTGCGCAGGAATTGCCATAATGCGCTTGTGGTAATATGTTGTAGATATGGATCTGTTATTTGCACTGCCTATATTTATTCCGTTGGCGATACGGCCTAAAACGCCACCAACTCCTAATGCATTCGAAACAGTGCCCAAACCTATTGAAACTCCACTACCATGTCCATGACTTTCCGTTTTTACAGAAGAGTCACTGAAGGAACCGACTCTTCCCTGTTGTGTTATGAAACTGGAAAGGAAAAGAAAAAAATCTCTTTTTTTATTTGTTTCTTTGCTCACTTATTCGTACCTTTGTACACGGAATTACATCCTGACAATTGAAATGACAAAGGAAATACCTCATAAGGCATTGATTTTCGACCAGATTTTACCCCCCCCCACAATTTCTGCGGGTAGGCAGGTTCTTGTAGTCTCTCCCCTTCTTACTGTCCCCTCTCCACTCGCTGCCCTCACGGGTTGCGAGCAGGCTGCCGTGTGCTATGAGCAAAATATCCGCCAAGCCTCTCACCCTTTCGTCATCATCATCAACGACGCATGGAACGGCGATACTCACTCACGTCTCATATTGAGTCTTGGCGTAGCAGCATAAAGTACGCTTGTCGTGCTTTATTTTTTAATAAAATGACTGTTTAACCCATCGGTTCGTGAGAATAGATGGGTTTTTAAGAAAAAGAAAACTTAAAACAAGAATGACATATATAAACTTAAAAATATTTTTATGACAGAAAATAAGACAATCGATCAATACAAGACTATTGTAAAACTCGCCAACAAGGTCTATTCTCAACTCAGGTGGGGGTTCAAGGAAGAAGTGTATCAAGATGCACTCGAACAGGAGTTCATCTGTAACGGTATTCCCTATGTGCGGGAAAAACATCTCAGTGTCTATTATCAAGTTGACGGCAAGGATCCTGTTGAATTGCAACACACTTTCCGGGCTGACTTCTTTTGTTACGACAGCATCATCGTAGAACTGAAGACAGTATACCTTGATGACAAGATGAAAGAAGGAGCAAAAAGCCAAGTCCGAAACTATATGGCAGCAACAGGGAAAAAGAACGCCCTACTGCTCAATTTCTACGGAAACAAAGACTACGTCTACTTCATTACACAGCCTTCTTACATCTTTAAAGAAGTTAAACAGGCGTTGAATATCGAAGACAATAATAGCGATACAGAAATTAAGGGAATACTTAATATTGAATAATATGACACAACGAATAATGAATTTCCAAGACACCAACAAGATGTGATTTGTAAAATATCAGTTGTGCATTATAGGGGAGTATCCCCGTTATTCAGGGGATTATAAAGAATAATTGTCAAACTAAAAAGTAAATAAATTATGAAGAAGTATTTATCCCATTGGGGGAGCATTTTGGTTCTACTGGCAGTTTCTATGGTTGTTAATGAAGCGTCAGCCAGGCGTATATCAAGCAATGGTGGTACGACTGTAAGAGTGATGAGGGGACCAATAAAAGTTAATAAACTAACCGCAGTCGCTTCATATAAAACATCTTCCAGAAACGGCATAATACTTACTCGGTTGAACTCTTCTGGTGACTGGATTGACCTTATTTATCTTACAAATTTAATGGGTGATGTTAATTGTGGCTTCTGCTTTTATCCACAAGATGGATTAAAGGATTCCCTTATTAAGATACATGACAAATATGTGGAATGGAAGAAAACAGCGGAAGATAATCATATTACATCTATGGAGAAAACAATTCCAATTTATTTGCCACAAGGAGGTGTGTTTCATAATGACATATTTAATGAAGTATGCCACAGTCTATCAAAGAATGTAAAAAAGATGCAATTAACTTTCCGTGTGATAGAAGGTGGCGACATATTTTTAATCTGCATGAAACTCAAGATTTATCTGCTAGTTTTTTCTTTCCTGACTGGATTAACTGCTATTTACGTTTTGACAGTCCTGAAGAACTTCACTCATTAATTGAGAAATTAGATGAAGAAGCGTTTTACAAGCAGTTAAAAATAAACACACAAGAAAACTTGTTCAAGTAAACTAGTCATCAAAAATAGGCATTAAGAAATCAGTGGGGCATTTAGGAGGTCAACAATTCGCTCTTTAACATCGTGACACAAGAAATATAGAGAAAGATTTGGTGCTTCGCTCGATTTTCACTATCTTTGCAGCGTTAAAACTGTAATGACGATGAAAGAAAGCAAAGCATATCCCATTCTGGAAGAAGAAGACGGCAGTTGCCTGACGTCTGGAGAGTCCATGGCTGGTGTTGCAGGCTATATCCGCGACATCGAGCATAAAAAAGCATTCTGCATCCCAGGTCTGCCTCAGACTTGGGACGAACTGCTGGAGTGTTTGCGCGAGGGCGAAGAGGAGGAGGAACGAGGCGAATATGTGGAATGGGAAGATGCTGTTCTGCAAATGAGACATTACAGGCAATATGGTTCATAAGGTCATCGTTCGGAAAAGGGCTCTTACCCAGTTTCAAGGCATCTGCAACTATCTGGCTGATGAATTTGGAGACTCCATTGCCGACAGATTTGAATATCAAGTTGAAAATTGTGTAGAGACGCTTAAGAGATTTCCTGAGAGCGGACACATAGAGGCAATAGACAGCAAATATCTTTATCGCTCGAAGATAGTTGGAGAATACACCAAGATGTACTACTACCAGCGCGGCGACACGCTAGTAGTTGCCGCCTTTGCCGATATGCGTATGCATCCTGCTCATATTTTAAGAGCAATAAAAGGCTGACTATTCCCTTACGTTTTCTTGTGCTACGTTGTCTCTGGAGCACAACATAAATAAAACGGACAACAAGAAAAAAGACAAAACAGACATATTAGAAGAAAGAGAGCCAATAGGCTTTCGGATTTTCCTCTCAACCGCTACAACAAAAGGAATCCACGAAAGACGAAGGCTATCAGGCTCACACCTGCAAAGGCGTGGGCATGGATGGTATTCGGCAAAGTGGATGGGCGTAGCGGCCTTGAGAGGTTTGTAGTTATCATTTGTGCTCCGCGCCTCTTTCTGAAAAAAGAGAACAAGCGAACAGATAAAACTATGACAAAGCAAGAACAGACAAAGAATCACTTGGCGGGCGACAACTTCTGGCAGCAGCCTGCCGACATTTGCTGGGCCCTACTGGAACACAAGGGCGCGGGGCGAAACACCATGAGGGAATATCCTTGGGGGGTGGCAGAAGACGGGTTTGAATATGGCCCTATGGCGGCAGAGGATAGCGGTGACTACATGGCCGATACCAGTGAAGAGACGCTGCAGAAGGTCGCTGAGTTGAAGAGGCAGATAGAAACGTTGCAGAACCGGCTGGATCGGCTTAATTCTCCCTTGAAATTTGTAGCGGAAGCCATCAGGCGCAAGGCCCGCTTTGAGAGCCCTGCGGCGGCATATCAGTTGCTTGAACAGCAGGACCACATATTCAGGGATTGCGAGCAGTGGCGGGAAAACGTGGAAGAACTGGAGCAGTTCCTGCTGCGCGAGAAGCAGAGAGCCATGCTGCCGCCACCGCCCAGCGCAAACTATCCCACCGACCAGCAGATGGCCGCGGCTATCAGCAGCATCAACGGCAAGGGGCGAGTGCTCGACGAATATCAGAAGTGGCTGGGCGTGTGCTGCTTTGCCTGTGCGCGTTGCGGCTATCCGATGGATTTGGATGCCTGCTGCAAGAGGCTTGCTGCGCTGCCCTATCGTGAGCCACTGGAGTTTGTGCCTCAGTATAAGAGTATCCGCGTTTATGCCACATACAATTTTGTGAAGGCAGGCTATGGCGATTGGGAGCATTTCAAGGTGAACGACCAGGAGCGCAACCTCTTCATAAAATGTCGCGACACGGCCCTTGCACTGGAAATTGCCCTGAACAAGGTCTGTGCCAAGTAGGCCCATCGACAAATCATCGACAAATCATCGACAAAACGCTGCACCCACCCCGGGTGTGGCGTTTTCTTCGTACCTTTGCAACAAGACGGAGGGCCCCCGTTGTAGTTTTATTCATTAACTAAGAAAAGGTACGACTATGACTGAACAGATGAGAACAGAGCGCATGGTGCGCATGATGACGGAATGCAACAAGATGACCGAGGGATGCCGGACTACCAGCGAGGTGGGACGGCAGATGGGGCTGACACCACGAGAGACGTTCCGGCGGCTGAAGCAGCGGGGCGTGATCTGCTACGACAAGCAAATGCACTGCTACAGGCTGGGCAGCCGCTACTGGGGATGCGGCCTGATGCGCTACCGCTGCTGCATCTACTACAGTCGCGAGGGCGAGCAGAAGATGAAGCAGTACCCCGTGTGGACGCCTCAGGGTGTGATAGTCATCCAGCAGGTGCTGGCAGAGGACGAAGAATAATACAGAGAGGCTATGGACGAAGAGAAGAAGAAAAAGCGCAAGAAGAAGAAGTCAGCCGCCGAGGGCGGCACGGAGGCGCGGGAACATAAGGAGAATTACAAGGCGTACCTGGCCACAGTGGAGGACATTGAGCGGTTCCTGAGCGACAACGTGGTGCTCAGGCACAATGTGGTCACGGGGCGGGCGGAGTACCGCATCCCGGAGCGCGACGTATTCGCGCAGGGCGGGCTGGAGGGGCTGGCAGAGGAGGGGGCTTTTGGCGTCATAGGTGCCTGTTCAGACCCCCAACCCCCTGACTCAGGGGGCTTATGGCAGCCTGTGTCCGACCGCATCGTGAACGCCATGTGGCGCACGCTGTCGAGAGAGAAGAAGGTGAGGGTGGACGACATCTGGCGCATCATCGGCAGCGACTTCGTGCCGGCGTTCAACCCCTTCGCCTTCTACCTCGAGCACCTGCCGCCCTGGGACGGGCAGGACTATATTCTGGGTATGTCGGTGAGCGTGACGGTCAAGGGCGAGGTGGAGATGCAGGTGCGCTTCGCGGAGTACCTGAAGAAGTGGCTCGTGGGGATGGTGGCGGGATGGCTCGATGCGACGGTGGTGAACAACGTGATACTCGTGCTGATAGGCGAGCAGGGGGCCTACAAGACCACGTGGTTCCAGCACCTGCTGCCGCCGGAACTGAGGCGCTACTTCCGTATCAAGACCAACTCGAGCCACACCACGAAGGACGACCTGCTGGCGCTGACGCAGTACGGACTGGTGTGCTACGAGGAACTGGACGCGATGACGCCGCGCGACCTGAACCAACTGAAGTCGGCCGTCACGATGACCAGCGTGGACGAGCGCGTGCCCTACGACCGCTACCCCGACCACCGGCCGCACATCGCCTCGTTCTGCGGAACGGGCAACAACGTGCAGTTCCTCTCCGACTCCACGGGCAACCGCCGCTGGCTGCCCTTCGAGGTGGAGTCGATAGACTCGCCGCGCGACCATCCCTTTGACTACGCCGGCGTCTATGCCCAGGCCTACGCCCTCTGGCGGCAGGGCTTCCGCTACTGGTTCTCGAAGGCCGAGATCGAGGTGCTGGCGGAGCACAACCGCCAGTTCGAGACGCCCCGGCTGGAGGCGGAACTGGTGCAGATGTACTTCCGTGTGCCCTCGGCCGGGGAGCCGGGCGAGTTCATGCCCGTCTCGATGGCCCTGCAGATCGTGGGAGCGAACATCACGCAGAAACTCAGCGTGGTGTGGCTGGGTCGTGCCTTTGTGGAACTGGGCTTCCAGAAGAAGACCTACAACAACGTGCGCGGCTATCTCGTGGTGCGCCGCTCGGCCGAGGAGATGCGCTCACTACGCAGCATCATGGCCCAGTCGGCAGCCGACGACCATACAGAAGATACAGTAAATACAGTATTATTCTGAAAGTAGCCCCGCGCGTACCGCGCGCACGTACGCGGTACGCGCGAAGGAAGTTTATAAATCTTACTGTATTTTAGTGTATAGTGTAATAATGAATAGAGAAAGAAGAAGGACTATGAAAGCAATGACGAAACAACAGATAGCAGACAGCGCGGGCGTCACCACGAAGACCCTGATGAGTTGGTGCGAGCCGTTCTCGGACGAATTGGAGTCGATGGGCATGCGGCCCCACATGAAGGTGCTGCCGCCGCATA
>JAFUST010000104.1 GCA_017467535.1 Prevotella sp.
CAGAAGATCTGCAAGGTGATGGACATGGCCATGAAGATGGGAGCCCCCGTCATCGGCATCAACGACTCTGGCGGTGCCCGCATTCAGGAAGGCATCAACGCCCTGGCTGGCTATGCTGAGATCTTCGAGCGCAACATCCTGGCTTCGGGTGTCATTCCTCAGATCAGCGGCATCTTCGGCCCCTGCGCCGGTGGTGCTGTGTACTCCCCTGCCCTCACCGACTTCACGCTGATGATGGAGAACACGTCCTATATGTTCCTCACCGGCCCGAAGGTGGTGAAGACCGTTACTGGCGAGGATATCGATCAGGAGCATCTGGGCGGTGCCAGCGTCCACGCCACCAAGTCGGGTGTGACCCACTTCACGGCCAAGACTGAGGAGGAAGGCATCCAGATGCTGAAGACGCTGCTGAGTTACATCCCCTCGAACAACATGGAGACGGCTCCCCACAAGAAGTGCGAGGATCCCATCAACCGCATGGAGGATGCCCTGAACGAGATCATCCCCGAGAATCCCAACGAGGCCTACGACATGTACAAGGTCATCGGTGCCATCGTGGACAACGGCGAGTTCTTCGAGGTGCAGCCTAAGTTCGCCAAGAACATCATCGTGGGCTTTGCCCGCTTCAACGGCCAGAGCGTGGGCATCGTGGCCAACCAGCCTTCTTGCTATGCCGGCGTGCTCGATGTGAACGCCTCTCGCAAGGGTGCCCGCTTCGTCCGCTTCTGCGACGCCTTCAATATCCCCATCGTCTCACTCGTAGACGTGCCCGGATTCCTGCCCGGCACTGGCCAGGAGTACAACGCCGTCATCCTGCACGGTGCCCAGTTGCTCTATGCCTACGGCGAGGCCACAGTGCCCAAGATCACCGTCACGCTGCGCAAGTCGTATGGCGGTAGCCACATCGTGATGGGCTCCAAGCAACTGCACACTGACCTCAACTACGCATGGCCCTCGGCAGAGATTGCCGTGATGGGTGCCAGCGGTGCTGCCGCCGTGCTCTATGCCAAGGAGGCCAAGGCCAAGAAGGAGGCCGGCGAGGACGTGAAGGCCTTCATCGCCGAGAAGGAGGAGGAGTACAACGAACTCTTCGCCAATCCCTATCAGGCAGCCAAGTATGGCTACATTGACGATGTGATCGAGCCGCGCAACACCCGCTTCCGCATCTGCCGCGGCCTGGCCCAACTGGCCACCAAGCGCGATGCCCTGCCTGCCAAGAAGCACGGTAACATTCCTATGTAATCATCAACACTGCTTATGAAACAGAACGAAGTATATGCTGCCATAGCAATGGCTCTGCACGAGCACTTAGGCAACAACGTACACGATGTGGAGCCCGGCATCATCACGATTGCCGAGCACCACACCCAGTGGAACGGCTATGCCCAGACGATGACAGCCCACCCATAAATCACTACATGAAATGAAAGAGTACAAGTATACTATCAACGGAACGAAATACGAAGTGGCCGTAGGCGACATCGAAGAGAACATCGTGACCGTCACCGTGAATGGCGAGGAATACAAGGTGGAGATGGAGAAGCAGCCCGAGCCCGAGAAGAAGAAGCCCGTGGTGCGTCCTGCCGCTGCCGCCGCTCCCGCTGAAGGAGGCGAACCTGCTGCCGACAAGGGAGCCGTCAACAAGAACAATGCCGTGAAGGCTCCGCTGCCCGGCGTGATCACCGACATCAAGGTGGCCGTGGGCGACGAGGTTCAGGTCGGCGATACCGTCGTGGTGCTCGAAGCCATGAAGATGGCCAACAACCTGCAAGCCGAGAAGGCCGGCAAGGTGACAGCCATCTGCGTCAGCATCGGCGAGAGTGTGATGGAAGACGATGCCCTCGTCGTCATCGAATAGAGACTTTATCTAACTCACACCTTACATTAAAATGGTCAAGGCACCTGGCTCATTCCGAGTCTCAGGTGCCTTGATTCTTTCTGTGAACAATCGTACGTCTATGGCCGAGCGTAGTAATAGTAGTACCAATAAGAGCCCTCGTAGTGTTCGAACACTTTCAACTGTCGCTCCGATGCTACGGGATACTGGCCTTCCAACTGGCGGAAGTTCTTCCAGTCTTCATCGATGACTGCCTCGCGATAGGTCACCTGCGGATTCATCCGCGAACGCTGATAGACGATGAGTGCCTCGCGATAGTGGCGAGGCAGCGAGTCGTTCACCTCATAGTATCGTGGCAGCGCGGCCACGAAGGCATCCAGATTGCGATCCATCAGATAGGCACAGAGCACATAGTCCTTGACGGCCGGTGTGGCCAGCGAATCGTGCTCCAGGCAGTAGAAGTAGCGCTGAGCGGACATAGGAAAAGCCGGACGTGCACCCAAGAAACGCCAGATAGTGTCGGGCGGCAAGATCTGCAGATGAGAATAGGTGGGCAGAAGATTGTCGCCAGTTCCTGCAACGGGATACTCAAACAGGCGATCGCCCAACTCGCCCTTGCGAGCCAGGGCATAGGCCCGGAGCATCGTCAGCGATGCATCGGTCTCATGCGACCGCCGCCCCACCCTGAGCATCTCGTCCACATCGCCCCGCAGGGCAGCCGTTTCGGCATGAGCCCGGAAATGGAACACGGCGTTGCCATTGCCCACCAGCGCCACGAACAGCATCATGAGGGCCATCTGCAGCAGGTTCATCCAGCATCGCTGCGAGAGGAGGCCCGTGAGGGTATCGTCATCCCGATCGAAGGGAAACATCTTGCGCGCCAGCCACACGGCTCCTCCCCACAGCAAAAGGATGAGCGGAGCCAGCCACAACCAGTGACCCAGGGAAGAATGGCGGTCAATGTCAGTATCCACGTCGGAGAGGATGGCCAGTACGAGCATCGAGGGCAGATAGGTCAGTGCATGGGTGCGCCTGGAAAGCCTGGTCACGGCATAGACGCCCAACTGCAGGAGGAAAAGCGTCAGCGTGATGATGACGGCTCCCACCGTGCGGTCATAGTGAGTGACACCGCCGCTCAGCACATGCTGAGCCACAGCCAGCACATCCGCCTGAAACCAATAGAGCCAGACGAACGAGAAGATGAGAAAGCAGACGGCACACACCACCTTGGTGGTGATGGTGCCGTTCTTCTTATGCGGGTCGTGATAGTGCATCAGTTCTTCTTCAGTACCACAGCCGAGCGTGCCGGGATGTAGAGTTTCAGCCACTCCTTGTGATCCTGCACGTAGAGCGGGTCATAGTTGGTGAAGTGGGTGACGCTATCGTCGGCAAAGCCGAAGCCGCCGAAGTCCTTGGAGTCGGTGTTGAGCACCACCTCATAGGAGCCCGTGGGCACGAGGAAGCCGTAGTCGGTGAACGATCGTGTGGGCGAGAAGTTGAACACGAAGAGCAGGTCGCCCCTCATGAAGGCCAACACCTGATCGCCATCGTTGTGCCAGATCTCCACCACAGGCTTGTTCTGGAAGTTGCGTACGCTCTTGATGGTCTTCAGCATGGCTTGATCGAAGTCGCCCAGCCAGTGATAGCACAGATCCTTGTTGTCCACCAGGTTCCACTGGCGGCGTGCATACTTATACGACCAGCCGTTGCCCTCGCGCGGGAAGTCGATCCACTCGGGATGTCCGAACTCGTTGCCCATGAAGTTGAGGTAGCCGCCGTTGATGGCAGCCAGCGTCACCAGTCGGATCATCTTGTGCAGGGCGATGCCGCGCTCGGCCACACCGTTGATGTCCTTCTTGGCGAAGTGCCAGTACATATCGGCATCGATCAGGCGGAAGATGATGGTCTTGTCGCCCACCAGTGCCTGGTCGTGGCTCTCGCAGTAGGAGATGGTCTTCTCGTCTGGACGGCGGTTCTTGACCTCCCAGAAGATGCTGGAGGGCTTCCAGTTCTCGTCACTCTGCTCCTTGATGGTCTTGATCCAGTAGTCGGGTATGTTCATAGCCATACGATAGTCAAAACCAAAGCCGCCGTCCTCAAACTTGGCAGCCAATCCGGGCATTCCGCTCACCTCCTCGGCGATGGTGATGGCATCGGGATCCACCTCGTGGATCAGACAGTTGGCCAGCGTCAGATAGCAGATGGCGTTGTCATCCTCATGTCCGTTGAAGTAGTCGCCATAGCCGCCGAATGCCTCGCCCAGGCCGTGACTGTAGTAGAGCATGGAGGTGACGCCATCGAAGCGGAAGCCATCGAAGTGGAACTCATCGAGCCAGTAGCGGCAGTTGGAGAGCAGGAAGTGGATCACGTCGTCCTTGCCGTAGTCGAAGCAGAGCGAATCCCAGGCGGGATGCTCGTGGCGGTCGCCGGGATAGAAGAACTGGTTGGGATCGCCGCAGAGGTTGCCCAGACCTTCCACCTCGTTCTTCACGGCATGCGAGTGCACGATGTCCATGATGACGGCGATGCCCAGGCGGTGAGCCTCGTCGATGAGGGCCTTCAGTTCCTCAGGCGTGCCGAAGCGGCTCGACGGAGCGAAGAACGAGGAGACGTGGTAGCCGAACGAGCCATAGTAGGGGTGCTCCTGGATGGCCATGATCTGGATGGCATTGTAGCCGTCCTTGGCCACGCGCGGCAGCACGTTGTCCTTGAACTCGGTGTAGGTGCCCACCTTCTCGGCGTCCTGGCCCATACCGATGTGGCACTCGTAGATGAGCAGCGGGTTCTTCTTGGGCTTGAAGCCGGCTTTCTTCCACACGTAGGGCACGGCAGGATTCCACACCTGTGCGGAGAATATCTTCGTCTCGTCATCCTGCACCACGCGGCGGCACCAGGCAGGGATGCGCTCGCCCTCGCCGCCGTTCCAGTGGACCTTCATCTTGTAGAGTTGACCGTGCTTCAGGTCCTTCTCCTTCAGTTTCAGTTCCCAGTTGCCGGTGCCTTCGATGCGCTTGCACTTGTAGTGCTCGTCCTCCTTCCAGTCGTTGAAGTCGCCCATGAGGTAGATCTCGGTGGCGTTGGGAGCCCACTCGCGGAACACCCATCCACGGGGCAACTTGTGCAGGCCGAAGTAGAAGTGGCCGGAGGCAAAGTCGGTGAGCGACGTCTTGCCGTTGCGGGTCAGTTGGTTCAGTTTCCACACTGCGTGATCGTGGCGGCCACGAATGGCATCCTCAAAGGGTTCGAGCCACGAGTCGTTTCTCACGAGGCCAATGTGCTGGGGAGCCTCTTCCATCTTTTTCTTTGCCATAGCGAATTATGCTTTAACCTTGAAAATAGCCTTCTTGATCTCAGGAGCCATCGAGATGCAGGGAGCGTGGCCGTCCTGCGGGAAGAAGATGGCGAACATACCCGGCTGGCAGTCGATGAAACTCTCGGCCATCAGGTCGGGATACTTCGTGATGTCCTTCTCGGCGTTGTATTCCACCTCGGGCAGACGGCACAGCGGTGTGTAGCCGTAGGTCTCAGGGGCGTCGATGGGTATCTGGATGTCAATCATCCTGATGTGCGTCTCCAGCACGGCCTCGTCAGGAGCCTTGCCCTTGGCCGTAGTGATATTGACAAAGAGGTCTTTGTCCTTGATGGGATACTTTCCCGCCTCCATCGAGGCCAGGTCATTGTGCTTGAGGAATTCCACTACGTCGGCAAACAGGGGGTTCACGCCCACATACTTGCTCAGGTTGTCCAGTGTGTCGATAATCATAATAGTATTGTTTTTAAGTTACTTATTTGTTTGCTTTACGATAGCCGTTGTCATAGGTGCCCTGCGCCACCACGTTGCCGTTGCGGTCTTTCTCCACGAACTCGCCGTGGCGCTTGCCCTCGCTGTAGTTGCCCTCGAAGCGCAGGCCGTCCTTGTTCTCCTCGATGGCCGAGCCGTGGCGCACGCCGTTCTTGAACTGGGCCTTAAACTTCGAGCCGTCGGCCAGGTGGCCAATGCACTCGCCGTCAGGATGGCCGTTCTTGAACTGACCCTCCACCACGTCGCCTGCCTTCGTGGTCAGTTTGCCGCGGCCGTTGGGCTGGTCAGCCTTCCACTGGCCCTGATAGGTGTTTCCGTTGGCCCATACCAGCGTGCCCTGACCCTCCTTGAAGCCGTCCTTGAACTGGCCGTTGTACCTGTCGCCGTTGGCATACTTGAAGATGCCCGTGCCCGAGCGGCGGCCGTTGAAGTAGTCACCCTCGTAGATGTCGCCGTTCTGGAAGCGGTAGATGCCCTTGCCGTGCTGCATGTCAGCCTGCCACTGACCCACGTAGACATCGCCGTCGGCATACCGGTAGATGCCCTTGCCGTTGCGCAGGTTGGCCCGCCACTCGCCGTCGTAGGTTGTGCCGTCGCCCCAGTCAAAGAAGCCGCGGCCGTCCTTCTTGTCATCACGCCACTCGCCGTCGTAGTAGGCGCCTTCGGCAAAGACGTACTTGCCTCTTCCGTTGCGCTTGTCCTCGCGCCAGTTGCCGGTGTAGGTGTCGCCGTTGAAGTAGTACATCACGCCCTGTCCCTGCTGGTAGTCCTTGAACCAGAGGCCCACGTACTTGTTGTTGTTCTGGAAGTAGTAGGTGCCCTGACCGTGCTGATGGTCCTGCAGCCACTGGCCCTCGTAGCGCTCACCGTCCACGAAGGTATAGACGCCATAGCCCTCGCGCTTGCCCTTGCTGTACTGGCCCTCATAGGTGTTTCCGTTCGTCCAGAGCGTCTTGCCCTTGCCGTGCGGCTTTCCTGCCGCCATCTCTCCGTTGTATTGTCCGCCGTCCTTGGTGACGCACGAGCCCAGGGTGATCTTCTGGGCCTCAGCCGTGGGGGGTATCATCGTCAGGCAGGCGAACAGCAGTATATCTCGTATTTTCATTATTTCAGTATTCGTCCAATGAGACAACAAAGGTAATGAAAAAATCGCAGATGCACAAGTATTTGGTGTTAAAATATAAGAAATATTCCATTATTTAATATTTCACTAACAGACAATGAGGCGCGTCGCCGCAGCAGCGCGGCAGCGCGTCATTTCGATTTCGCCATTTGCACTTTGTAGGGGCATCTTAAAATTTATATTTATATTATTATATATAATAATATAAATATAATATATATTCTCCCTCTTGCCGCACTTTTCAGTTTTCCAAATGACGCGCCGACGCGCTGCTGCGCTGCTGCGCCTTGTTAACATTTGAAATAATATTCAGATAAAACGGGAAACATTGTTTTGCATCACTTTTTCTTCGTACCTTTGCCAATGCATTTGAGACGCAACGGCCAGCAACAGCCGAAGAGACGGTTCCTTATGGGGGTAAGGAAGCATCCGGACGGAGGCTGCAAAGCATCGGAACGAGGCGTGCAAACCATTGGAACAAGGCATAGGAAGCATCCAGAAGCCCCACTACTCTGCTGAGAAGCAGACCACAAGTGGCAAATGGTCGCTGAAGCCGGGAGGCTGATAGCGATAGCCCTGGAAGGTGCGACGGGGCTTGCGGCCACCATACCGATCGTCATTCTCCAGCAGGAAGGGAGCGTCGTGAATGTAGACGCTGTCCACGCGAGCAGCCAAACGCGGCGAGGTCAGCACATGGTCGATGGAACGCCACTCGCCTCGGAAGCGATAGGTGCCGCGAGCACCGCCGTGACGGCCACGTGCATCGGCCGTGACATTGGCCAGCCCCTGTCGATAGAGATACTGCAGCGAGGGGCTGTCGGCATAGTCGTTGAAGTCGCCTGCCACCACCACACGTGCCTGAAAGCCAAGCGTCTGCATGTGCTCCACCAGCACATGGGCCACCTGAAGTCGGCGGAGCCTTGTCTGCCGTTCGCCGCCAAAGCGGCTGGGGGCATGAACGACATAGAAATGGAGCGTGTCAACAGAGCCGATGACACCTTTTATATATAATATGTCGCGCGTGGGTCGCTGGTCGGCAGTCAGGGGAACGGCTATGCTCTCATAGCACAGCGGAGTGAAGCGACGAGGCAGATAGAGCAGTGCCACATCGAGACCTCGCACGTCAGGCGACGAGGTCATCAGGTACTGATAGCCCGCCCTGCTGAGCAGCGAACGGCGGGTCAGTGTCCGCAGCACCGAATCGTTCTCCACTTCTACCAGTGCCACCAAGTCAGGCAACGAGTCGCTCGCTGAGAGTATCTCCTGCCCTATGGCGTTCACCTTTTGCCAGTATCGGCCGCGAGTCCAGTGGCGCGTGCCGTCAGGCAGATATTCCTGGTCTTGCTTCAGCGAATCGTGGCGCGCATCAAAGAGGTTCTCGCAGTTCAGTTCAACAAGGGTGAAGGACTGCGCTTTTATGAGTGATGAGTGAAAAATGGAAAGTGAAGAGTGAATAGTGAAGAGTGAAGAATTTGCTGACGCACTCCACAGCAGGACACAGGTCAGCATAAGTCGCCTCACCCCTACAGCGGTAGCAAATTCTTCACTCTTCACTCTTCACTTATCACTCTTCACTCATCACTTATCACTTACTTCGTGACTCTCTCCAGCCACTTCACCATACCGAGCATGACGCCCATAGAGATGAAGCACACAGCCAGGAAGACTGTCCAACAGATCCAGATGGGCCACTTGTTATACATCAGCGGGCCAATCCAGAGCAGCAGGTTGCCCACGGCCGTTGCACCCAGCCACAAGCCCTGACAGAGACCCTGCAGGTGCTTGGGGGCCACCTTCGACACGAACGAAAGACCCAGTGGCGAGATGAAGAGTTCGGCTACGGTCATGAAGAAATAGTAGACGATGAGCACCCAGGGGCCGGCCTTCATCGTGGCCTTGGCTGCATCGCCAAGCGACTTGAACTCCTCGGCCGAGGGATAGCCCTGCAAGTAGGAGTAGACGGCGATGAAGAGATAGGCGATGCCCGCAATGCCCATACCATAGGCAATCTTCATGGGCGTAGAGATCTCCTTGCCGCGACGGATGAGCATGCTGAACAGCCACATGATGATGGGCGTGAGCACGATGACGAAGAAGGGGTTGACGGCCTGCCAGATCTCAGGAGCGATGGAGTCGGTCACCACGAAGTCGCGGGCAAAGAGCGACATCGATGTGCCGTTCTGATGGAACGAGAACCAGAAGAACACGGCAATGCCCAGCACGGCGAAGAGCGCGTACATGCGCTGCTTGATCTCCTTGGCCATCGACAGCCGCTCCTCCTCGGTGTAGTTCTCCACGGCCTTGGCCTCTTTCTTGCCCGGCGTGGGGAATATCTTGCGCGAGTACATAAAGATGACCAGCGAGATGAGCATGGCCACCACCGATGCCACGAAGGAATAGTGGATGCCCGTGTTGAACACATCGAGATACTGTGTGCAGAACTGGCTCAGGTCAGCCGTCGAGCCACCCACCTTCTCCACCAGTTCGGTCAGATTGTTCATGGCGTCGCCGGCCATCTGAGCGCCGTCGCTCAAGTACTGATGGCAGAGGGCGGGCAGTCCTGCATCATAGCGCAGGCCGTTCTGCTTGAGCCACCACTCGCGCAGGAAGGGAGCCACGAAGGGGGCGATGAGTCCGCCCACGTTGATGAACACATAGAAGATCTGGAAACCTGAGTCGCGCTGTCCGCGTGCTATGCGCAGGGCTTCCTCACCCTTCTTGGCGGCCTCGGCCTCGAAGTTGTCGTACATCTGACCTACGATGGCCTGCAGGTTGCCCTTGAAGAGGCCGTTGCCGAAGGCAATGAGAAACAGGGCCACGCACGTAAGCGGCAGCAGCCACGAGATGTTGTCGGCCGTCGAGAGGATGGGCACGCTGAGGATGACGTAGCCCGTGGCCATGATGACCAGGCCCGACATGATGGTACCCTTGTAATTCTGCGTGCGGTCAGCAATGATACCGCCCACGAGGCTCAGGATGTAGATGCCTGCGTAGAAGAAGGAGTAGATCAACGTGCCGTTCTCGTCGGAAAGGCCGAACTTAGAGCAGAGGAAGAGCACCAGCACGGCATTCATGATGTAGTAGCCGAAGCGCTCGCCCATGTTGCTGAGGGCTGCAAGGAGAAGCCCCTTGGGATGATTTTTGAACATAGTTTTTATTTGATTTTAGAGTTTTTGGTTCTGCTGATATCGAAGAGATAGGTCAACTTGACCGTGATGTTCATGAAATTGGAGCGTGCAAAATAGTCGCGCTTCGAGTTGCCGTAGATGTCGCCCAGGCCGTAGTAGTAGCGGCCCTCGAGCATGAAGTGACCCGCCTTGGGATGAGAGAACTCCAAGCCCAGCCCTGCGGTGATGCCGAAGTCGAAACGGTTCTCTACGGCCATCGTGTCCTGGGCAGTCACGCCCAGCGTGCGCTCCGTGCGGTCATAGTTCTTCTGGGTGCTCTCGCTCAGAAAGAGCCCCACCTGCGGCCCTGCCTGGACGAAGAACTGCACGCCACGACGCTCGCGCCCCCACCCCAGACGGGCAAAGACAGGCATCTGCACGTAGGTCATGTCGCGCTGGTAAGCCTCGGCCACGCCGGTCACGGAGTTGACGATGGGCTGGTCGTCGGCATCCAGTATCTTCTCCTTCCAGCCTATCTGCGCGTAGTTCAGTTCGCCCACGATGGCACAGATGCTGTTGAAATACTTCTCCGACGTGTAGCGCACGGTGATGCCTCCCGTCAGCCCGCCGTGCTGCGACTGGTTAACCTCAGGCGTGAAGCCTATCTGGCTGAGCATATAGCCGCCGCTGAAGCCTACAGCCAGTTCGCTGCGATGCTCGCCCACCTGCGCCACAGCGGCGATGGGCAGGACGGAGAGCAGGAGGATGAATGGCAAGATGCGTCGCATGGCCTTAGTAGTTGACGGTCTCAATGGTGTGGTCGGGCTTGTAGTGTACGAACATATAGGAGCGGTTCTGCAGGCCGCCGTTGCCGATGCGCTCAAACTTCAGCGGATTCTGCACCGGCTGGTAGCCGAAGCGCCCTGCAGCGCCGTCGAAGGTCTTGCCATACTTGTGCAGGCCACGCAGGAAGAACAAGGCGTGATCGAAGCCAGCCAGCGCAAAGCGGGGCAGCGAAGGCATCATGTCCTGATGGAAATGGGCCTGATAGCGGTGCTGCAGGATGAGCGACTGGGGCGTCTGCAGGTTGGTGTAGAAATAAGAGGGGATGTAGGTGTCGTACTTATGGAAGTTCTCCTGCTGGTGGCCCACATACATGAGCCACTCGGTATAGCCGAACATGGAGATCATCACATCGGGGTTGGCCTGACGGATGGCGTTCAGACGGCTGAGCGTCTGCAGCAGTTCTGGCGAGCGGGCCGTGTTGAGCACCACCAGGTTGGGGCTGTTCTTCAGGAAGGCAGCGGCAAAGTTGGCATCGCTCGACTTCAGGCTGGTCAGGCTGTACTGGCGGTCCTTCACCTCCAGTTGTCGGCGGAGCATGGCCGTAAACGCGCCCTTCGTGCTGGTGGAGTCGGCACAATCTACGATGACAAAATGGTAGTCGCCGAACCAGTCGGCACAGCGGCGGGCCGTGACCTCCGTCAGTTCGTCGGGCGTCTGATAGATCTGGAAGATGTGGCGGTTGACGTACAGTTCGGGCGCGTGGATAGAGAAAGGTACGACCAGCAGGATGTCGTTGCTCTCGGCAAACGCCGAAAGGGCCGACATATACTTGGAGTAGAGCGGCCCGATGATCAGGTCGCACTTCTTGGCGTTAGGGTCCTTCAGAATGGTCTGCGCGTTGCCGTCCTCAGGCAGGTTCCAGGCATAGACGTCCACGGAGACGCCCTCCTTCTTCAGCGTGTCGCAGGCCATCAGTACGCCGCGGTAGTACTCCACCATGCGCTTGCCGTCGTTGTTCACGCTGTGCAGGGGCAGCATCACGCCCAGTTGGATACGCGTCCCCACGGGCTGCTTGGAGCCGGCATTCGTGGAAGGGCCACTCGTAATGACAGGAATACGGATGACATCGCCCTTCTTCAACTGATAGTCAGGACTCTCCATACCGGGATTGGCCTGACGCAGTTGCTCCTCGGTGATACCGTAACTATGGGCAATGCCATAGACGGTCTCTTTCTTCTTGACTTTGTGCGGTACGGTGACCTGCTGGGCCATTACACTTGTCCCCACGAAGAGGAACAATACCCAAAAATATCTTAATATTTTTCCCATAATCGCGTTTTTTTCGGTTTTCGCCTACAAAAGTACAAAAAATGTTTGTATCTTTGCACTTCAAACCACAAGAAAATGAAAAAGAAAGTAATATTTCTGCTCTCGATGGCCTGTTTCATGCCCTTAGCAGGCCTCTCGCAAAAGGTAAATCCGCTGGCCTACTACTACGACAGCAAGGAGATGACAACCGTCGAGACAACCAGCATCGAAGATGGCGAGGCCCCGCTGGACGTCACCTTCCGGGCCAACCCAGAGGATATGGGTGACTATACGCCCTCCTACGAGTGGCACTTCCGCCGACAGAACCAGAACCAGGGCTACGTGGAACTCTTCGTGCGCTATGAGGAGGAGACACAGTACACCTTTGCCGAGTCAGGCACGTACAACATCGTGCTGAAGACGATACTGGACAACAACGGGGCCGAACTGGACTCCGTGACGCTCACCGTCACCATTCCTGAGAGCCGGCTGGAGTTTCCCAACGCCTTTTCGCCCAATGGCGACGGCATCAACGACATCTACCAGGCCAAGGAGGGCTACCGCAGCATCGTGAAGTTCCACGCCTACATACTGAACCGCTGGGGCCAGAAACTCTACGAATGGACCGACCCTGCCAGCGGATGGGACGGCACCTATAAGGGCAAGGACGTGAAGGACGGCACCTATTTTGTACTGGTGAAGGCCACTGGGGCCGACGGCAGGGAATACAACATCCGCAAGGACGTGAACCTGCTGAGGAAATACACACAAGGTGGAACGACTACAGGCGGTGGCAATGAGTAAGGAAGAAGAGAAGATATGCGTCTATGGTGCCCGCGTGCATAACCTGAAGAACATCGATGTGGTCATCCCCCGTCAGTCGCTCACGGTCATCACGGGCCTGAGCGGCAGCGGCAAGTCGAGCCTGGCCTTCGACACTATTTTTGCCGAGGGGCAACGTCGCTACATAGAGACCTTCTCGGCCTATGCCCGCAACTTTCTGGGTGGCATGGAGCGCCCCGATGTAGACAAGATTACTGGTCTTTCACCAGTCATCAGCATCGAGCAGAAGACCACCAACAAGAACCCTCGCTCCACCGTAGGCACCACCACCGAGGTCTACGACTACCTGCGACTGCTCTTTGCACGGGCCGGCAAGGCCTACAGTTACGCCACGGGCGAACCGATGGTGAAATACACCGAGGAGCGCGTGCTGGAGATGATAGAGCACGACTATGCCGGACAGCCCATCTACATCCTGGCGCCACTGGTCAGGAGCCGCAAGGGCCACTACCGCGAACTCTTCGAGGCCATGCGCCGCAAGGGCTACCTGACGATGCGCATTGACGGCCAGTTGACGGAGATCACACGCGGCATGAAGGTGGACCGCTATAAGAACCACAACATCGAGGTGGTCATCGACAAGGTGGCCTTGCCCCCTAAGTTAGGGGGCGACAGGGGTCTGAACAAGGCTTCTTCAGACCCCCAACCCCCTCGCTCGGCTTCGCCGCTTGGCTCGTCCAAGAACTTAGGGGGCTCTGACCGTCTGAAGAAGTCGGTACAGATAGCCATGAAGGAGGGCGATGGCCTCATCATGATTCTCAACAAGGACAGCGGTGCCCTGAAGCACTTCTCCAAGAGACTGATGTGCCCCACCACCGGCATCTCCTACAGCGACCCTGCCCCCAACAACTTCTCTTTCAACTCGCCACAAGGTGCCTGTCCGCGATGCAAGGGCCTGGGCATCATCAACGAGATTGACCTGCAGAAGGTGATGCCCCAGCGCAAACTGAGCATCTACGATGGCGGAATCATTCCTTTAGGGAAACACAAGAACCAACTGATATTCTGGCAGATAGATGCCATACTAAAGAAGTATGGTCTCGACATAAAGACCCCCATAGAGCAGATTCCCGACGAGGCGATGACCGAACTGCTGTACGGCTCACTGGAGAACGTACGTATCGACAAGGACATCGTCCACACCTCCAGCGACTACTTCGTAGCCTTCGATGGCATCATTAAGTATCTACGCGATTCTGTTGACGGCGATGAGTCGTCGGCCGCCCAGAAGTGGAGCGACCAGTTCATGGCCGAATGCGAATGTCCTGAGTGCCACGGCCAGCGTCTGAACCGCGAGGCCCTGTCGTACAAGATATGGGACAAGAACATCGCCCAGTTGGCCTCTATGGACCTGGTCACCCTGCGCCAGTGGCTCGACGAGGTGGAACAGCACCTGGACAACCAGCAGAGTCAGATAGCGGCAGAGATACTGAAAGAGATACGCACCCGACTGGACTTCCTGCTTGAGGTAGGACTCGACTACCTGGCACTCAACCGTCCGTCAGCCTCGCTCTCCGGCGGCGAGAGCCAGCGCATCCGACTGGCCACCCAAATCGGTTCGCAACTGGTCAACGTGCTCTACATCCTCGACGAGCCGAGTATCGGCCTGCACCAGCGTGACAACGAGCGACTCATCAAGTCGCTGAAGGAACTGCGCGACCTGGGCAACACGGTCATCGTCGTAGAGCACGACAAAGACATGATGCTGGCTGCCGACCACATCATCGACATCGGTCCACGCGCCGGACGGAAGGGCGGTGAGGTGGTCTTCATGGGCACGCCGAAAGAGATGCTCGACACCCACACCCTGACGGCAGACTATCTGAATGGAGCCCAGGCCATCGAGATTCCCAAGGAACGGCGCGAGGGCAACGGCCACAGCATCGTCATACGTGGGGCTAAGGGCAATAATCTGAAGGGGGTAGACGCCACGTTCCCACTGGGCAAACTCATCGTGGTGACGGGCGTCAGCGGCAGCGGCAAGTCCACGCTGATCAACGAGACGCTGCAGCCCATCCTTTCGCAGCACTTCTACCGCTCGCTGAAGCGTCCTATGCCCTACGACTCGGTTGAAGGGCTCGAGTATATCGACAAGGTGGTCAACGTGGACCAGTCGCCCCTGGGCCGCACGCCACGTTCCAACCCTGCCACTTATACTGGCGTATTCTCCGACATCCGCTCGCTGTTCGTCAACCTGCCAGAAGCCAAGATCCGCGGCTACAAGCCTGGACGCTTCTCATTCAACGTGAAGGGCGGCCGTTGTGAGGCGTGTGGCGGCAATGGCTATAAGACCATCGAGATGAACTTCCTGCCGGACATTCAGGTGCCCTGCGAGGAGTGCCACGGGCGGCGCTACAACCGTGAGACGCTGGAGGTGCGCTACAAGGGCAAGTCGATCGCCGACGTGCTCGACATGACCATCAACCAGGCCGTCGAGTTCTTCGAGAACATACCTGACATCCTCCGCAAGATCAAGACCATTCAGGACGTGGGCCTGGGCTACATCAAACTGGGACAGCCCTCCACCACCCTATCAGGCGGCGAGAGCCAGCGCGTGAAACTGGCTGCCGAACTGTCGAAGCGCGACACGGGAAAGACGCTCTACATCCTGGACGAGCCAACCACTGGCCTGCACTTCGAGGACATCCGCATCCTGATGCAGGTGCTGCAGAAACTGGTGGACCGAGGCAACACGGTGGTGGTCATCGAGCACAATCTGGACGTCATCAAACTGGCCGACCACATCATCGACATGGGTCCAGAGGGCGGTCAGCGTGGCGGCACCATCCTCAGCGAGGGCACACCCGAAGCCATCGCCAAGAGCAAGAAGGGCTATACGCCGCGTTTCCTCAAGGCGGAACTGAAACAATAACCACACACAAAGACTATGTTGCGAACACTCTACAACCAAATAGGCCAATACAAGGGAGCCGCCCTGGCCACGCCGCTGCTGACCGCCCTCGAAGTGGTGATGGACGTCATGATACCCTACGTGACGGCCTCGCTCATCGACCTGGGCATCAACGCCGGCGATATGCAGGCCATTTACAAATACGGCGCGCTGATGGTACTCATGGCCTGTCTGTCGCTCCTCTTCGGCATCCTGGCCGGACGGGTGTCGGCCTATGCCTCCACGGGCTTTGCCGCCAACCTGAGACTGGCCATGTATCGCAACATCCAGACCTTCTCGTTCCAGGACATCGACAAATACAGCACCTCTGGACTAGTGACCCGCATGACCACCGACGTCAACAGCCTGCAGAATGCCTTCCAGCAGATTCTGCGCGTGACGGTACGCGCTCCCTTCCGCCTGCTACTCAGCATCGTGATGTGCCTGGTCATCGACCCTCGGCTGTCGCTCATTTTCATCGTGGCCATGCTGGTGCTCTCCGTCTCCCTATACCTTATTATATCGCGCGTATCGCGACTGTTCCAACAGGTGTTTGAGCGCTACGACCAACTGAACCAGAGTGTACAGGAAAACGTCAGCGCCATCCGCGTGGTGAAGGCCTTTGTGCGTGAGGACTATGAGAACCAGAAGTTCGCCCGCGCCGCCGAAGGGCTGTACAGGCTCTACTCGAAGGCAGAGAGCCTGATGGCACTGAACCATCCCGTGATGAACATGGTCATCTACGGCTGCATCATCGCCCTCTCGTGGTGGGGTGCCCATTTCATCGTAGAGGGGTCGCTGACCACTGGTGAACTGACCTCGCTGTTCACCTACGTGATGTCTATCCTGCAGGCACTGATGATGCTCTCGATGATCTTCGTCATGCTCACCCAGAGCGCGGCAGCAGCCAAGCGCGTGAGTGCCGTTATCGAGCAGGAAGCCAGCATCACCAACCCCGATCATCCCCTCACCCAGGTGGAAGATGGCAGCATAGAGTTCCGTGAGGTGCGTTTCGACTATCACACGGAGGAGCAGCAAGGCCACAAGCGTTCGGCACTCTACAATGCCTCATTCAGCATTCGCAGCGGAGAGACCATCGGCGTCATCGGCGGTACGGGCTCTGGCAAGTCGACGCTGGTTAATCTCATCAGCCGTCTCTACGACTCCACCAAGGGCGAGGTGCTGGTGGGAGGCCACAACGTGAAGGACTACGACCTGACGACGCTGCGCAACGCTGTGTCGGTGGTGCTCCAACAGAATATGCTCTTCAGCGGCACCATTCTCGACAACCTGCGCTGGGGAAAGACCGACGCCACCCTCGACGAATGCCGCAGGGCCTGTCGACTGGCTCAGGCCGATGAGTTCATCAGCGAGATGCCCCAAGGTTACGACACCCGCATCGAACAGGGTGGCACCAACGTGTCGGGCGGACAGAAGCAGCGCCTCTGCATAGCGCGTGCCCTGCTCAAACAGCCGCAGATACTGGTCCTTGACGATTCCACATCGGCCTGCGACACCCGCACCGACGCCCTCATACAGAAAGCCTTCCGCGAGGAACTGCCCCAGATGACGAAACTCATCATCGCACAGCGCATTTCCAGCGTGAGAGACTGTGACCGCATCCTCGTGATGGACAACGGCATGATAACCGGATTCGACTCCCACGACCGTCTGCTGGAGAGCAACCCGCTCTACCGTGAGATCTACGACATCCAGATACAGGACGCTGGCGACTTCGACAAGCCAGAGAAAGGAGGTGAGCAATGAGACAACCTTCATTCAGCAGGGGGCCACAGGGCAATCCCGGACAGAACGCCGGTTTCCAGCGGGCATCGAAGCAACAGCGACAGGTGCTGCTTCGGCTCTTCGGCTTCGTGATGCGGCACTATAAGTTCAGCATCATCACCGTTCTGCTCTGCATCGTGGTCACCAGCATCACGTCGCTCTTCTCCACCCTCTTCACCCGCACCCTCATCGATGACTACATCGTGCCCCTGACGCAGACCGCCAACCCTGAGTACGCCTCGTTGTTGCAGACGCTCTTCAAGTTGGGCCTCATCCTGCTGCTGGGCGTCATCGCATCCTACACCTACAACCGACTGATGATTCGCGTGTCGCAAGGCACCATGCTGCGCCTGCGCAAGCAGATCTTCGAGCGGATGGAGCAACTGCCCATATCCTACTTCGATCAGCATTCACATGGCGAACTGATGTCGGTCTATACCAATGATGTAGACTCGCTGCGACAGATGATCTCCACAGCGATGGCGCAGGTCTTTTCGTCGGTCATCACCATCGTGGCCACCTTCACGTCGATGATTGTATTGAGCGTGCCACTCACCGTCGTTAGCATCCTCATCGCCCTCACCATGATGGTTGTCACGACCAAATTGGGCAAGTGGTCGCGCGGCTATTTCCGCACCCAGCAGGAGTCGCTGGCCAGCGTCAACGGCTTCGTGGAAGAGATGATGACGGGCCAGAAGGTAGTCAAGGTGTTCAGCCACGAGCAGCAGGTCATCAGCCGCTTTGAGACCATCAACGAGCAACTGCGTGCCTCAGCCTACAATGCCAACAAGATAGCCAACATCGTGATGCCCGTCAACGGCAACCTAGGCAATCTGGGCTACGTGCTCATCGCCGTCGTCGGTGCGGCCCTCGCCCTAGGCGAATTCTCAATTGTCAACTATCAATTATCCATTTCGTTAGGAACGATCGTTGCCTTCCTTCAACTGAACAAGAGTTTCACTCAGCCCATCAGTCACGTGTCCCAACAGATCAACTCCGTGCTGAACGCCTCGGTAGGTGCCGAGCGTGTCTTCGCCCTGGGCGATGCCGAGCCGGAAGTAGACGAAGGCCACGTGGAACTGAAGAATGGACGATGGGCTATGGCCGATGGCCAAACCAAAGACGTAATGGGCGATGTGGACTTCCGCGATGTAGACTTCGGCTATACGGCAGAGAAACAGGTGCTCTTCGACATCGATATCAACACCAACCCTGGCCAGAAGATAGCCTTCGTGGGGGGAACGGGTGCTGGCAAGACCACCATCATCAACCTGATCAACCGCTTCTACGACATCCAGCAGGGACAGATTCTCTACGACGGCATCCCCATCACCGACATCCGCAAGCAATCGCTCCGCCGCAGCATGACCATCGTGCTACAGGAGACTCACCTCTTTACTGGTACCGTTCTCGACAACATCCGCTACGGACTGCTCGAAGCCTCTGACGAAGACTGCATCCGTGCCGCGCAACTGGTAGGTGCCCATGACTTTATCCGTCGTCTGTCCAACGGCTATCAGACTATGCTTCAGGGCGACGGAGGCAATCTCTCCCAAGGCGAGCGCCAACTTCTGGCCATCGCCCGTGCTGCCGTGGCCAACCCGCCTGTGCTGATTCTAGATGAAGCCACGAGCAGTATCGACACACGCACAGAACAACTGGTGCAACGGGGCATGGACACGCTGATGCAGGGACGCACCACCTTCGTCATCGCCCACCGCCTCTCCACCGTTCGCAATGCCGACCAGATCATCGTGCTCGATCATGGGCGAATAGCCGAGCACGGCACTCACGAGGAACTGCTGGCCCTGCGCGGACAGTACTATCGACTCTATACAGGAAACGCTATTGACTAAATAAACAAATCTAACGCGATGCATACTATTGACCTCATTATCTTTCTGGCCTTCACGGGAGGTATCGTCCTGATGGGAGCCTCGTTCTTCCGCAAAAAGACATCGGCCGACGAGTTCACGGCGGCCAGTCGCAGCCTGCCGGCCTGGGTGGTGGGCATGTCCATTTTCTCCACCTATGTCAGCAGCATCAGTTATCTGGGCTATCCTGGCAGGGCCTACGCCTCCGACTGGAATGCGTTTGTCTTCAGCCTGTCCATACCCATCGCCTCCTACATTGCCGCCCGCTGGTTTGTGCCCTTCTATCGCAAGCAGAACAGCGTCTCGGCCTACGCCTTCCTGGAGGAGCGCTTCGGACGCTGGGCCCGCTGGTACGCCTCGGCCTGCTACCTGCTCACTCAGATAGCCCGCATCGGCAGCATCATGTTCCTGCTGGCTCTGCCCATGAATGTGCTGCTGGGCTGGGATATCCATTGGATTATTGTCCTGACGAGCATCGCCATCATCTTCTACTCGATGCTGGGAGGCGTGCGCGGCGTCATCTGGGCCGATGCCATACAGGGCTTCATCATGATAGGCGGCGCGCTGGCCTGTCTGGCCGTGCTGCTGTTCTCTATGCCCGAAGGGCCTTCGCAGGCCTTCACGATGGCTTGGGAGGACGGCAAGTTCTCGCTGGGCTCACTCGACATCACTTCGCTGGGCGAATCCACCTTCTGGGTGTGTCTCATCTATGGCATCTTCATCAATCTGCAGAACTACGGCATCGACCAGAACTACGTGCAGCGCTACCATGCGGCCAAGACCGACCGCGCCGCTCGCAACTCAGCCCTCTTTGGCGGCTGGCTCTCCATCCCCGTCTCTGCCGTTTTCTTCCTCATCGGAACAGCCCTTTATACCTATTATAAGGCCTATCCCGGTCTGCTGCCTGAAGACATGACCAAGGGCGACTACGTATTCCCCTACTTCATCGTCCACCAGTTGCCAGTCGGCATCACGGGCCTGCTCATTGCCAGCATCTTTGCCGCAGGCATGAGCACCGTGTCCACCAGCATCACCTCGGCGGCTACTGTCATCCTGACCGACTACTGGAAACCGCTTGTCAAGCACAGCAGCGAAGAGGGCCATATCATCGTGCTGCGCCTGTCGAGCATCATCGTCGGCCTGCTGGGCATCGTCATCTCGTTGGCGTTGGTCAGCGTGGACGGCATTCTCGACGCCTGGTGGAAACTCTCCTCCATCTTCAGCGGCGGCATGCTGGGCCTGTTCCTTCTGGGCTTCATCTCCCGTCGGGTGCAGAATGTGGATGCTGTCATCGGCGTCATCTGTGGCTTCGTCGTCATTGCCTGGATCTCAGCAGCCGAGTTACTCGAACTGCCACCTTCCGGCATCCATGAGTATCTGGCCATCGTATTTGGCACAATGACCATCTTCCTGGTGGGCTTTCTGCTGGCTAAATTCATCCATCGGAAGAAATAATTGGCAAATCCTTTGCCCACATCCAAAGATTTATGTATCTTTGCAGGCTAGAATCAATAACAAACTTATATAATATTACAAATTCTAAATTTAACTATGTCAAACAACAAAGAGAAACTCTTCACCGAGTTTACCGCGCCTACCACTCAGGAGTGGCTGGACAAGATTGAGGTAGACTTGAAGGGCGCCGACTTCCAGAAGCGCCTTGTGTGGAGAACAAACGAAGGTTTTAACGTACAGCCTTTCTATCGCCGTGAAGACCTGGCCGAACTGAAGGCTGTCGATTCATTGCCTGGCGAGTTCCCGTTCGTTCGTGGCAACAAGAAGGACAACAACCTGTGGTTCGTGCGTCAAGAAATCGTGGCCGACGATGCCAAGGCAGCCAACGCCAAAGCCCTCGACATCCTGAACAAGGGTATCGACTCCATCGGTTTCCGCATTGCCGGCAGCAATGTCAGTCCCGAGTTCGTCGCTACCCTGCTGGACGGCATCCTGCCCCAGTATGTGGAACTGAACTTCAAGACCTGCCAGCGCCATTGCGTAGAACTGGCAGAGATTCTGGTCGACTACTTCAAACAGAAGAACTACCCGCTGGCCGATCTGAAGGGTTCTATCAACTTCGACCCCATCAGCAAGGTGCTTGTTAAGGGTAAGGACGTCACGCCTGTGCTCCAGTTTGCCAAGCCCCTCATCGAGGCCCTCAAGGAACTGCCCTTCTATCGCTGCATCAACGTCAACACCTCTGAACTGAACAATGCCGGTGCCTACATCTATCAGGAATTGGGCTATGCTCTCGCCTGGGGTGCCGAGTATCTGAACCTGTTGACCGAGGCTGGCGTCGAGGCTACCGAAGCCGCCAAGCGTATCAAGTTCAACATGGGCGTCTCTGAGAACTACTTCATGGAGATTGCCAAGTTCCGCGCAGCCCGCATGCTCTGGGCCCAGATTGTGAAGCAGTACGAGCCCAAGTGCGACTGCGCCTGCCAGATGCACGTCTGCGCCATCACGTCAGAGTATAACCAGACGCTGTTCGACTCCTATGTCAACCTGCTGCGCTCTCAGACCGAGACCATGTCGGCAGCCATTGCCAACGTAGACTCGATCATCGTCACCCCGTTCGACAAGCCCTACGAGCAGCCCACCGAGTTTGCTGAGCGTATTGCCCGCAACCAGCAGTTGCTGCTGAAGGAAGAGGCCCACTTCGACAAGTTGGTCGACGTGGCCGGTGGTTCCTACACCATCGAGCATCTGACCGATGCCATCGCCAAGGAAGGTTGGAAACTCTTCCTCGCCGTCGAGGAGGCTGGCGGCTTCCTAGCCGAGTCTCTGAAGGGCAACATCACCAATGCCGTCAACGAGTCGAACACCAAGCGTCATGCCGATGCCGCCAAGCGCAAGGAGTTCATCCTGGGCACCAACCAGTTCCCCAATTTCACCGAGACCAGCGACGGCAAGCAGCCCCTCAGTTCCGTCTGCTGCTGTAGCACAGCAACAAACGAACCGGCAGACCTGCCCCGCCTGAACAAGGAGCGCCTGGCCAGCGAATTCGAGACGCTGCGCCTCTCTACAGAGAAGGCCCCGAAGCAGCCCATCGCCTTCATGCTGACCATCGGCAACCTGGCCATGCGTCAAGCTCGCGCCCAGTTCTCTTGCAACTTCCTGGCTGCTGCCGGCTACAAGGTGATGGACAATCTCGGCTTCAAGACCGTCGAGGAAGGTGTCGACGCTGCCCTGCAGGCCAAGGCCGACATCGTGGTCATCTGCTCCAGCGACGACGAGTATGCTGAGTATGCCATCCCCGCTTTCCAGTACCTCAACGGCCGCGCCATGTTCGTTGTGGCAGGTGCTCCCGCCTGCTCAGAAGACCTGAAGGCCGCTGGCATCGAGAACTTTATCCACGTCAAGTCTAACCAACTCGGTACGCTCAAGGAGTACAACGCTAAACTCGGAATCTAATTATGGCACGTAAGAATTTTAAAGATATAGATATCTATGCTGGCATTCAGCAGAAGAATGGCCAGCAATGGCAGCAGGAGAATGGCATTACTGCCAACTGGCGTACGCCCGAGCAGATTGACATTCAGCCTGTATATACGAAAGAGGATCTGGAGGGTATGGAGCAGCTCGACTTCACAGCCGGTATCCCGCCCTATCTGCGCGGTCCGTACTCGATGATGTATCCCTTCCGCCCGTGGACCATCCGCCAGTATGCCGGTTTCTCTACGGCTGAGGAGTCAAACGCTTTCTATCGTCGCAACCTGGCATCGGGACAGAAGGGCCTCTCCGTGGCCTTCGACCTGCCGACACACCGCGGCTATGACCCCGACAACGCCCGTGTGGTGGGCGACGTGGGTAAGGCTGGCGTGAGCATCTGCAACGAGGAGAACATGAAGGTGCTCTTCTCGGGTATCCCCCTCAACAAGATGTCGGTCTCGATGACCATGAACGGTGCCGTGCTGCCCATCCTGGCCTTCTACATCGTGGCCGGTCTAGAGCAGGGCGCACAACTGGAGGAGATGGCCGGAACGATTCAGAACGACATCCTGAAGGAGTTCATGGTGCGCAACACGTATATCTACCCGCCTGCCTTCTCGATGAAGATCATCGCCGACATCTTCGAGTACACCTCGCAGAAGATGCCGAAGTTCAACTCGATCTCCATCTCGGGCTACCACATGCAGGAGGCTGGTGCCACGGCCGACATCGAATTGGCCTACACGCTGGCCGACGGTATGGACTATC
Source organism: Prevotella sp. (assembly GCA_017467535.1). GTDB lineage: Bacteria > Bacteroidota > Bacteroidia > Bacteroidales > Bacteroidaceae > Prevotella. Next base: position 23,553 of record JAFUST010000104.1, read on the forward strand.
TGCGCACGGGCGTCAACGCCGGCATCGACGTGGATGCCTTCGCGCCGCGCCTGTCGTTCTTCTGGGCCATCGGCATGAACCACTTCATGGAGATTGCCAAGATGCGCGCCGGCCGTCTGCTCTGGGCCAAGATCGTGAAGTCGTTCGGCGCCAAGAACCCCAAGTCGCTGGCCCTGCGTACGCACTCGCAGACCTCTGGCTGGAGTCTCACCGAGCAGGATCCCTTCAATAACGTAGGTCGTACCTGTATTGAGGCAATGGCTGCCGTTCTGGGTCACACCCAGTCGCTCCACACCAATGCCCTGGACGAGGCCATCGCCTTGCCGACTGATTTCTCCGCTCGTATTGCCCGCAACACACAGATATATATCCAGAACGAGACGAAGGTCTGCAAGCAGATCGACCCATGGGCTGGTTCTTACTATGTGGAGACCTTGACCAACGAGTTGGTGCACAAGGCTTGGGAACATATCCAGGAGATTGAGAAACTGGGCGGTATGGCCAAGGCCATCGAGACGGGTCTGCCCAAGATGCGCATCGAGGAGGCTGCTGCCCGCACGCAGGCTCGCATCGACTCAGGCGTGCAGACCATCGTGGGTACCAACAAGTACCGTCTGGAGCACGAGGATCCTATCGACATCCTCGAGGTGGACAATACCGCCGTACGCAAGCAGCAGGAGGAGAGCCTAAAGCAGGTGCGCGCCTCGCGCGACGAAGCCGCCTGCCAGGCAGCCCTGAAGGCTATTACCGAGTGCGTGCGCGACTTCAACGAGGGCCGCAAGAGCGAGAACAACCTGCTGGATCTGGCCGTCAAGGCTGCCAGCCTGCGTTGTACGCTGGGCGAGATTAGTGATGCCTGCGAGGAGATCGTGGGCCGTTATAAAGCAGTCATCAGAACCATTTCAGGCGTGTATTCATCAGAAAGCAAGAACGACGCAGACTTTGAGAAAGCCTGCGAGTTGACCGAGAAATTTGCAAAGCGTGAGGGCCGCCGGCCCCGTATCTTCGTGGCCAAGATGGGTCAAGACGGTCACGACCGTGGTGCCAAGGTGGTGGCCACCGGCTATGCCGACTGCGGCTTCGACGTGGACATGGGCCCGCTCTTCCAGACGCCCGCCGAGGCTGCCCGCGAGGCCGTGGAGAACGACGTTCACATCGTGGGAGCCTCGTCGCTGGCCGCAGGTCACAAGACGCTCATCCCGCAACTCATTGAGGAACTGAAGAAACTGGGCCGCGAGGACATCATGGTCATTGCCGGCGGTGTGATTCCCGCCCAGGACTACGACTTCCTCTATAAGGCTGGCGTTGCCGCCATCTTCGGCCCCGGTACGAGCGTGGCCAAGGCTGCCTGCGAGATGATGAACATCCTGCTCGACGAGGAGTAGGCAAACGATCTCTTCCACAGAAACGAACCCCGGAGGTCTACCAAGAGACTTCCGGGGTTTTCAGTTCCTGTTGTGGCTGATTTCCTAATAGACGCGTGGTCCGAAGATCATCGTGCCGATTCGGACCATCGTCGAACGATGGCGGACGGCTATGGGGTAGTCATCGCTCATGCCCCACGAACGCTCGCAGAACTGGGGGCTGTCGGCAAAATAGGCAGCCTTCACCTCGTCGAAGAAGTCAGCCGCCTGCTGAAATTCACCGGCTATCTGCGCCTCATCGTCAGTATTGCTGGCCATCATCATCAGGCCGCAGATCTGCACGTGCTCCATCTGCCGCCACTCGCCGTCGGCGAGCAGTGAGCGACAGTCGTCGAGCGTGAGGCCATACTTGGTGGCCTCCTCGGCTATGTGCAGTTCCAACAGCACGCGCACCACTCGGCCGCACTTGGCCGCCTGCTTCTCTATCTCGCGCAGGAGCCGGAGCGAGTCCACGGCCTCTATCATCGAGATGTAGGGGGCGATGTACTTCACCTTGTTCGTCTGCAGATGGCCTATGAAGTGCCACTCTATGTCCTGCGGCAGGGCCCCGACCTTGCGGGCCAGTTCCTGCTCGTGGCTCTCGCCGAAGACGCGCTGGCCCTCCTCGTAGGCGGCCATGATGTAGTCCTCGGGGTGATACTTGCTGATGGCCACCAGCCGCACGCCCTGGGGCAGCGACTGCAGCACCTGACACAGTTTCTCTTTGACGGGATACATAGGGCTCTCTACTGCTGCTCGAACTCCGGTTTGTCGTCGGCCTTCTTGGTCGGGGCGGTATGCTCGAATACGTCCATCAGGGTGGTCTCGGCCACGCTGGCTATCACGTAGTCGATCATCGTGGCGCCCATCACCTCGTCGATGTTCTTCACGGCACCATTGAACGAGCCGGCCTGTATCAGGTAGTTGACGGTAGACTTCTTCTCCTTCTCGGTCTTCTCGTCGATGGTGATGAACTGCAGTTTGGCCTTATACCAGCGGTCGGCCATCTCCAGGTCGCTGAAGAATATCTCGCCGTAGGGGGCCTTCTTGATGTCTGTCACATTAAACTCACCGCTGATATAACTCGACATTTCCTCGATGATGCGCTCCTCGGCCTCGCTGAAACTGAGGGCGTCGACGACATAGGCCTCGGTGACCTTCTTCTGCATGCCGTCTTCCATTGTCTTCTCGTAGCGAATCTTGCATTCAAACCACGTTGCTGTTCTGCTTCTCATTATCTGTATCTTTTTGTTGATTTGTTCATTGTTCTTCTTCCTCGGTAGGCCGTATGTAGCCCTTGCGGCTCACCTGGGCCTGCTTGTCCTTGGTGATCTTCTCCACGATCTCCTGACCTATGCGGCCCGCCTCTTCCTCCGTCAGGCCTGCCTCCTCGCCCATCTCGCTCTGCAGTTTGATGAGTTCCTGCGCCATCGAATGGCTGCCGGCGCGGTAGTTCTTCTCCGAACCGCTCAGGCGGTCGTTGTCGTAGATGTCGGAGAGTATGCGGTCGGCCTCCTGGGCATAGCGCTTGCGGAATATCTCCTCGGCCTTCTGCTGATACATGCGGTCCAGATCAGAGGTGTCAGACGCGTCGTCCTCCATCAGGAGCCCCGTCTCCGGGTCGAAGTAACTGCTGCCGAATGGATCGTCTTCGCTCTTCGGGGCAGGCTCGACGAACTCGACCACGTTTTGCTCAGGCATGAAGTCCACATAGATCCACACGCCCAGCAGGGCCAGCACGACGGCAGCAGCCAGAACGATGACCGAGCGACGCGTGTTGCGCTTGTTCTCCAGGGCACTCTTCATCGCGGCCAGCGACTGGTAGCGGTCGGCAGGGTTCTCGGCCGTGGCCTTCTTCACCATAGCCTTGTACTCGTAGGTGATCTCGCCCTGAGTGAACAGATGCTCGATGAGGCGACCCAGGGCATAGACGTCGCTTCGCTCGTCCACCGACTCGCGGGCCAGCACCTCGGGGGCCACAAACTTCTGGTATTCAGCCGTATAGAGTTCGTCCAAGTCGACCATTCCCTGATAGAACGAGCCGTGGGTGAGCAGCATGGGCGTGTTGCTGGACTTGCGCAGGAAGACGCTCTGAGGTGCCAGGCACAACTGATAGATGCCCTCAGCATGCAGCACGTCGAGATACTCCACCAGCGAGGTGAACACCTCGTCGATGAAGCCCTTCTGGGCCACGATGGCGGGATTGCTTTTCAGCAGGCTTTCCAGAGTCAGGAAACTGCCGGCTTCCAGTTCTATCTCGTAGACGCCATTGCTGTCACCGTGCAGCAGGCCATGCAGTTGCTGTTTCTCCATGCGCTTGGCCGACCACTCCACATCGCTCTTCAGGGCCTCGCAGAACACGATGCTGTCGATGAGCGACGGATTGAGGTCTACCACGTGGTGGTACTTGCCGTCCACCTGTTTCCTGTGCAACTCGCCTATGAGCGTCGTCTCACGATGCATCGAACCCTCGCGAGCATTGATCATTTCTTCGAAATTCATTGCCTTCGTCTGATTTTGGTCGGGCAAAAGTACACAATAAATCCGACATGGGCAAGTATTTTGGCATAAAAAAGCAGAAAAAGCACTTCGAGCCGCAGGACTTAGGACCGTCCAAACCTGGGGTTTGCTTCGTCCAAAGTCCCAGTTTGCTTCGTCCAAAGTCCCAGTTTGCTTCGTCCAAAAAGCAAAAAAATGACTTTTTGTTTTGTATTGTTCTCACTTATTCGTACCTTTGCACCCAAATTGACAAATCGTAAACAAACAAGATGCCAGAAATATCAGTACGTGGCCTGGAGATGCCCGAGAGCCCTATCAGGAAGTTGGCTCCGCTGGCTGCTGCCGCCAAGAAGCGCGGAACCCACGTTTACCACCTGAACATCGGTCAGCCCGACCTGCCCACGCCGCAGGTGGGACTGGACGCGCTGAAACAGATTGACCGCCAGATCCTGGAGTACTCACCATCGCAGGGCTACCTGAGTTACCGCGAGAAACTGGTGGGCTACTACGCGAAGTACAATATCAACGTGACGGCCGACGACATCATCATCACCAGCGGCGGCTCCGAGGCGGTGCTCTTTGCCTTCCTCTCATGCCTGAACCCCGGCGACGAGATCATCGTGCCCGAACCGGCCTATGCCAACTATATGGCCTTTGCCATCTCGGCCGGTGCTAAGATACGCACCATTGCCACCACGATAGAAGAAGGCTTCTCGCTGCCCAAGGTGGAGAAGTTTGAGGAACTGATCAACGAGCGCACCCGCGCCATCATGATCTGCAACCCCAACAACCCCACGGGCTATCTCTACACCCGCCGCGAGATGAACCAGATTCGCGACCTGGTGAAGAAATACGACCTCTACCTCTTCTCTGACGAGGTCTACCGCGAATACATCTACACGGGCTCACCCTACATTTCGGCCTGCCATCTGGAGGGCATCGAGCAGAACGTGATACTGATCGACTCGGTCTCGAAGCGCTACTCCGAGTGCGGCATCCGCGTAGGTGCGCTCATCACCAAGAATAAAGAGGTACGCGCGGCCGTGATGAAGTTCTGTCAGGCCCGTCTCTCCCCTCCCCTAATCGGTCAGATTGTGGCCGAGGCTTCACTCGACGCACCCGAGGAATACTATCGCGACGTTTACGACGAGTACGTAGAGCGGCGCAAGTGCCTCATCGACTGGCTGAACCGCATTCCTGGTGTCTACTCGCCCATACCGATGGGCGCTTTCTACACGGTGGCCAAGTTGCCCGTGGACGATAGTGAGAAGTTCTGCCGCTGGTGTCTCTCGGAGTTTGAGTACGAGGGCCAGACGGTCATGATGGCGCCTGCCGCAGGCTTCTACACCACACCGGGTGCCGGCATCAATCAGGTGCGCATAGCCTATGTGTTGAAGAAGGAAGACCTGGTAAAGGCCCTTGTGGTGCTGCAGAAGGCGCTGGAGGCCTATCCGGGTAGGACCGAGGAGTAATGACGATCGAGAATCGATAAGCGAGAAGTGATGTTTCTCCCCCTATTCATAGCACGCAGAATCTTCAGTGACAAGGGCGACCGCCGCAAGGTGAGCCGCCCTGCTATTCGCATTGCCACCATTGGCGTGGCCATCGGACTGGCTGTGATGATAGTGACCGTCAGCGTCGTGCTGGGATTCAAGCACACCATACGCGACAAGGTGGTAGGATTCGGCAGCCACATTCAGGTGCAGAACGTGCAGGCTGCCTACAATCCCGTGGTCTCCATCTGCATCGATTCGACGGCCCTGCCCACTATGGAGGGCATCCCCGGGGTAAACCACGCCCAGCGATTCTGCTGGGCTCAGGGCATACTGAAGACCGACGACGACTTTCTGGGGGTGATGCTCAAGGGCGTGGGACCGGAGTATGACACCCGCTTCCTCGAAGCCTGCTTGCTGGAAGGCGAGTTGCCCCAGTTCTCCGACTCCGTCACGCAGTATCCGCTCGTGGTGTCGAAATCGATGGCCGACAAGTTGAGGATTCACGCCGGCGACCGGCTCTTTGCCTACTTCATCGACGATGACGTGCGCGTGCGCAAGTTCAACGTCTGCGCCATCTACCAGACCAACATGAAGCGCTTCGATGACCTGATCTGCCTGACCGACCTCTACGTCACCCGAAAACTGAACGGCTACTCCAGCGACGAATGCTCGGGGCTGGAACTGCTGGTGGATGACTTTGACCGCCTGGACGAGACCAAGCGCAACGTGTCCGCCGAACTGCGCAAGCGGCCCGACATGGCAGGCAACTTCATGGCCCCGCAGACCATCATGGAGTCCTATCCGCAGGTGTTCTCGTGGCTGGAACTGCTCGACATCAACGTGTGGATCATCCTGGCCCTGATGATAGCCGTGGCAGGCTTCACCATGATTAGTGGACTCCTTATTATTATATTGGAGCGCACGCAGATGATCGGCATACTGAAGGCCCTGGGTGCCCGCAACGCCATGATTGGCAAGACCTTTCTGTGGTTCGGAGCCTTCATCATCAGCCGCGGCCTGCTGCTGGGCAACGTGCTCGGCATAGGCATCGTCATCCTGCAGCAGCAGACGGGACTGGTGACGCTCGACCCACAGACCTATTACGTCAGCGAGGCCCCCATGGAACTAAGCCTGCCCCTCATCGTGCTGCTCAATGTGTGCACCCTGCTCATTTCCGTACTCGTATTGGTCCTGCCGAGCCTGCTGGTCATGTTCATCCAGCCCGCCCAATCTATGCGATATGACTGAAAAAATGTCCTATTAGTACTTATTAACTAAGGCAACGATAAAAAACTGCACAAAAAATTTGGGAATGTGCAGGAAACAATGTACCTTTGCACAAAATTTCGACAATTGTGCAATGAACTTAGGCTCAAGTTTTAATAAATACATTGAGGATGCCATCATAAAGAACTGGGACGCAGACGCCCTGACCGACTTCCAAGGCCAGACGCTGCAATTTCACGATGTGGCTCGCAAGATAGAGAAACTCCACATCGCGTACCTCAACTGCGGCATCCAAAAGGGCGACAAGATAGCCATCTGCGGGCGCAACTCCGCCCATTGGGCCGTGGCCTTCCTGGCTACGCTCACCTATGGGGCCGTCGCCGTACCTATCCTGCATGAGTTCAACGCCGAGCAAATACACAACATCGTCAATCACTCCGAAGCCCGGCTTCTCTTCGTGGGCGACTATATAGCCAAGGAGATTGATCCAGAGGCCATGCCCCGACTGGAGGGCATACTCAACCTGCCCGACTTCTCGCTGATGATTTCCCGCTCGGAACAACTCACCTACGCCCGCGAACACCTGAACATGATGTTCGGCAGCAAGTATCCCATGGCCTTCCGCAAGGAGCACGTGCACTATCACCAAGACTCGCCTGAGGAACTGGCCCTGATCAACTACACCAGCGGCACCACGGGCTTCTCCAAGGGGGTCATGCTGCCCTATCGTGCACTTTGGGGCAACCTCGATTTCTGTCTGCGCCGGCTGGGCAACCACGTGAAGTCGGGCACGCCCATGCTCGAGATACTGCCCATGGCCCACATGTACGGCCTGGCCATCGAGTTCATCTTCGGCTTCTGCAACGGTTGCCACCTGTTCTTTCTCAACCGTCTGCCCTCGCCCTCGCTCATCGCCCAGGCCTTCACCGAGATCAAGCCCTCGCTGGTGGTAGCCGTGCCGCTCATCATCGAGAAAATCATCCGCAAGAAAGTATTCCCCATCATACAGAGCAACCGCATGAAACTGTTGCTGGCCATGCCCGTGGTATCGAAGAAAGTGAAGGAGCGCATCTGCCAGCAGGTCTATGAGGCCTTCGGCGGACAGGCCTACCAGATCATCGTGGGCGGCGCCCCCCTGTCGAAAGAGGTGGAGCAGTTCTTGGTGAGCATCGGCTTCCCCATCACCGTGGGCTATGGCACCACCGAGTGTGCCCCGCTCATCAGTTACTCTGACTGGACAGAGTTCGCCCCATCGTCCTGCGGTAGACCACTGGACAGCATGGAAGTGCGAATCCTGAGCAACGACCCCGAGAACGTGGCCGGCGAGATTGTCACCCGCGGCGTCAACCTGATGCTGGGCTACTACAAGAACGACGAGGCCACACAACTGGCTATCGACGAGGAGGGCTGGTATCACACGGGCGACCTGGCCACCATGGATGCTGAAGGCAACATCTACATCCGCGGACGCATCAAGAATATGCTCCTCGGTGCAAACGGACAGAATGTCTATCCAGAGGAAATAGAGGACAAACTGAACTCCATGCCCATGGTCAGCGAGAGCCTGGTCATACAGGACGGAGACAAACTGGTGGCACTCGTCTATCCTGACAAGGACGAGGTGAACGGCTTCGGTCAGGAGGAACTGGCGGCCGTCATGGAGCAGAACCGCCAGAACCTGAACGCCGCACTGCCCCACTTCAGCAACATCAGCCGCATAGAACTGCGCGACGAGGAATTCAAGAAGACACCCAAGAAAAGCATCAAGAGATATTTATACCAAGCAAAAATCTAAGAAATGGAAAAAATACCAAGTTTCAACGAACTCATCCAGAAAAGCATCATAGAGCACTGGGACAAAGACGCGCTGACCGACTACAAGGGACAGACGCTGCAATATCACGACGTCGCCAGAAAGATTGAGAAGGTGCACATCCTCTTCGAGAACTCCGGCATACAGAAAGGCGACAAGATTGCCCTCTGCGGACGCAACTCCAGCCAATGGGCCGTGGCCTTCATCGCCACGCTGACCTACGGAGCCATCGCCGTGCCCATCCTGCACGAGTTCATGCCGGAGCAGATTCATAACATCGTGAACCACTCCGACGCCAAACTTCTCTTTGCCGGCGACCATGTGGCAGGCACCATCAACCCCGACGAGATGCCCCACCTGGAGGGCATCATCCGCAGTACTGACTACTCGCTCATCCTCTCTCGCTCGGAGAAACTGACCTATGCCCGCGAGAACCTGAACGCCCTCTACGGACAGAAGTTCCCGAAGTATTTCCGACAGGAGCACATCAACTACTACATCGAGCAGAGCCCTGACGAACTGGCCCTGATCAACTATACCAGCGGCACCACAGGCTTCTCTAAGGGTGTGATGATTCCCTATCGCGCCCTCTGGTCGAACTACGACTTCGCCTGTAACGTGCTCGGAACCACCATCAAGGCCGGCGACAACATCATCTCCATCCTGCCTATGGCCCACATGTACGGCATGGCCTTCGAGTTCATCTTCGAGTTCCTGCACGGCTGTCATGTGTACTACCTGAACCGCACGCCGTCGCCGGCCATCATCGCCCAGGCCTTTGCCGAGGTGAAGCCGCGCATCATCATCGCCGTGCCCCTGGTCATCGAGAAGATTATCCGCAAGAAGGTGTTCCCCAAGATACAGAACAACCGCATGCGCCTGCTGCTGCAGATGCCCATCATATCAGCCAAGGTGCGCGAGATGATTTGCCAGGAGGTGGTGAAGGCCTTCGGCGGTCAGATCTACGAGGTCATCATCGGCGGCGCAGCCTTCAACCAGGAGGTGGAGCAGTTCCTGCATCGCATCTCGTTCCCCTATACCGTCGGTTATGGCGCCACTGAGTGTGCTCCCATCATCTGCTATTCTGACTGGCGCAGTTTCGTACCGGGTTCGTGCGGACGTGCCGTCCTGCACATGCAGGTCAAGATCGACTCGCCCGATCCGGAGAACATCCCCGGCGAGATTCTCACCCGCGGTCTCAACGTGATGCTGGGCTACTACAAGAACGAGGAGGCTACCCGCGAGACCATCGACAAGGACGGCTGGTACCACACTGGCGATCTGGGCACGATGGACGGCGACGGCAACGTCTTCATCAACGGCCGCTCAAAGAACATGCTGCTGGGCCCCAACGGACAGAACATCTACCCCGAGGAGATTGAGGACAAACTGAACTCGATGACGATGGTCAACGAGAGCATCGTGGTGCAGCGCGACACCAAACTGGTGGCGCTCGTGCATCCCGACATCGACGAGGCCAAGACCCTCAACTTCACCGACGAAGACCTGGCCGGCATCATGGAGCAGAACCGCAACACGCTGAACCAGATGCTGCCCGCCTACGAGAAAATCAGCGAGGTGGAGATACACATGGACGAATTTGAGAAGACGCCAAAGAAGAGCATCAAGCGCTACCTATATAAATAAAGTACGCGCGAGTTTCGCTGAAACAATAGGGCTGTTTGCTGAAAAGATTTGCCAGATTCACCAAGAATGGCGACCTTTGCAGCAAACAGTTTTATATGTATATACGCTTATGAAGAAGTTGCTAACATTAACCATTGCACTGGCAGGACTCACCACGGCAGGGGCCTACGACTACCCCTACCTCACCTTCCAGTCGGCCGACGGCTCTACGACGTCTGTTTCGGTGGAGTCGCTGACCATCACCATCAACGATGGCCAACTCGTCGTCCGCAACGCCGATGGCAGTCAGACTTTCACGGTGGCACAACTCAGCAAGATGTTCTTTTCCGAGACGGCAGAGGCCACCGGCATCAGCACCGCCAAGACGGACGGCACCTCCGAGGAGGTGGAGGTCTACACCGTCGGCGGCATCGCCATCGGCAAGTTTGCCAGCATGGCGCAAGCCAAACAGACCCTCAAGCCCGGCCTATACGTGGTCAGGAGCGGAAACAAAACGACTAAAATCAACATCAGATGAAAAGGATATACACTCTCATTGCAGCCCTTGTGCTGACGATAGCAGCACAGGCACAGACCATGAACGTGGTAGTGGGCGATGTCACCTATCAGTTCCCGGCCAATCAGACTGGCGACATGACCTACTCCGACGGGACATCGCTCACCATCATGGGCAAGACATTCAGCACCGGCGACATCAGCAAGATTTACATCGATGAGAACCTCGTGGCCAGCAACTGCGTCAGCATCGCCTACAACGGCACCTCGGCCACCGTCACCGTGGCCGGCAACGTGGCTCGCTACGTGACGCCAACCGTCAGCGGTGCCCATGTCACCATCATCCAGGACAGCAGTCTCGACGACACGACCGGCGAGATAGAGTACACGCTGTCGGGCACGTCGACCGACGGCGAGTTTGCCATGTCGGGCAGTTACAAGGCCACCGTCAACCTGAACGGCCTCACGCTGACCAACCCGAGCGGCGCAGCCCTCAACATCGTGAACGGCAAGCGCATCGCCATCAGCGTGAAGAGCGGCACGGTCAACACCCTGACCGACGGCAGCAACGGCGACCAGAAGGCCTGCCTCTACGTGAAAGGCCACACCGAGTTCAAGGGCAAGGGCACGCTCAATGTCTATGGCAACACGGCTCACGGCATCAAGAGCGGTGAGTACGTCTCCATCAAAAACTGCACCATCAACGTGCTCAAGGCGGTGAAGGACGGCATCAACTGCAACGAGTATTTCCTCATGGAGAGCGGCACGCTGAAAGTCAGCGGCACTGGCGACGACGGCATACAGGCCGATCTGGACGGCACCACCTCGACGGGCGAACTGACCAACCACGACGGTGAGGACAGCGGCAACGTCTACATCGTGGACGGCACCGTGACCGTGAGCGTCACCGCAACCGCCACCAAGGGCATCAAGGCTGCCGGCGACATGACCATCAGCGGTGGCACGGTCAACGTGACCACCAGCGGCAGCGGTACCTACGACAGCACCGAGGCCGATGCCAAGGGCTGCGCCGGACTGAAGAGCGACGGCAACATGACCATCAGCGGCGGCACCATCACGCTGAAGAGCACCGGCAGCGGCGGCAAGTGCATCAAGGCCGACGGTAAACTGACCATCAGCAACGGCACCATCACGGCCACGTCCACCGGCTCCAACTATACGTACAGCAGCCGCTACTCGGCATCGGCCAAGGCCATCAAGTGCGACGGTGCGCTGCTCATCTCCGGCGGCAACATCACGGCCTCGGCTTCGGCCCATGAAGCCATCGAGAGCAAGAGCACCATCGACATCACAGGCGGCATCATCTATGCCACCAGCAAGGACGATGCCATCAACTCGGCCAGCACGTTCACCATCAGCGGGGGCTACGTGATGGGCTACTCCACTGGTAACGACGCACTGGACGCCAACGGCAACTTCTACATCAAGGGAGGCGTGGTCTATGCCATCGGTGCCTCGCAGCCCGAACTGGGCATCGACGCCAACACTGAGGGCGGCTATAAACTCTACGTGTCTGGAGGCACCATCATCGCCATCGGCGGCCTGGAGTCAGGTGCCAGCCTCACCCAGTCGTGCTACTCCACCTCTTCGTGGAACAGGAACACCAACTATGCGATGACCGTCGGCGGCCAGACGGTCTGCTTCAAAACGCCCTCCAGCGGCGGCACCACGCTCGTGGTCTCGGGCTCTTCGCAGCCCACGCTCAAGTCGGGCGTGACGGTCTCTGGCGGCACTCAGTACTTCGATGGCATGCTGACCCTGGGAGCCACGGCCAGCGGCGGCTCATCGGTGACGCTCTCCTCTTACAGCAGTGGCAACAGCGGTCCCGGCGGAGGTGGTCCCGGTGGTGGCGGAGGAGGCCACGGATGGTAAACCGGACAAACAAAAAGCAAGAATCGCATAGGGGAACACGCCACTCCCTTATGCGATTCTTCTTGTCATATACAAAAAACAGCCTACGAGTTCATCAGCACGGCCGTGCGGACGCGACTGAGCGTCTCGGGCGTCATCTGCAGGTAACTGGCTATATAGACCAGGGGCGCGCGAAGCACCAGTTGGGGCGAACTCTTCACCAACTTCTGATAGCGGTCGAGGGCACTCTCGAAGCGCAGCATGTCGGCCCGCTGCTGGCTGATGATGAGCGACTCCTCGAGAATCTTGCGGTAGAGCATCTGTATGTTGACGCTCTTCATCGACACGGCCTCCAAATCGTGCATGGGTATGGCGTAGAGCACGGTGGGCTCCAGGGCCTGTATCATCTGCATGGAGGGTGTCTCGCGGAAGAGGCTCTCGATGCTCATGCAGATCATGTTTTCCGTAGCCATATACTCGGTCAGTTCCTTCTTGTTCTTGAAGTAGTACTGACGCACCAAGCCTTTCACAATCCAGAAGATGTGCTTGCACACGTCGCCCTCGTTGAGGATCTTCTCACCTTTGGCAAACTTCATGGGCACCAGAATGCTCTCCAGCATGTCCAGTTCCTCGTGGGTCATCGTACTGTATCGACGGGCCAGTTCACGGGCCACATCACGTGGGGTTAAACTCAGGTTGGTCGTTGTCATTGTTCGTTTGTTTTGAATATTGGTTTGTTAGGCTTAGTAGATTCTGTTTTCTGAATGTCTTAGGAGAGAGGGAGAGAAGGAATCAGTCGAGTTTCAGGACGGCCAGGAAGGCCTTCTGCGGCACCTCCACGTTGCCTATCTGTTTCATGCGCTTCTTGCCGCGCTTCTGCTTCTCCAGCAGTTTGCGCTTTCTGCTGACGTCGCCGCCATAGCACTTGGCCAGCACATCCTTTCTGACCTGCTTCACGGTCTCGCGGGCAATGATCTTCGCACCGATGGCGGCCTGGATGGCGATGTCGAACTGCTGGCGCGGGATGAGTTCCTTCAGTTTCTCGCACATACGGCGTCCGAAGGTGACGGCGTTGTCCTGATGGGTCAGGGTGGACAGGGCATCCACGGGTTCGCCGTTGAGCAGGATGTCCAGTTTGACCAGTTTCGAGGGACGGAACGAGTCGATATGGTAGTCGAACGAAGCGTAGCCCTTCGAGATGCTCTTCAGTTTGTCGTAGAAGTCAATCACTATCTCGCCCAGGGGCAGCATGAAGCGCAGTTCCACGCGGTTGCCGCTGACGTACTGCTGGTCGATCAGTTCGCCGCGCTTGTCGAGGCAGAGGGTCATGATGGGGCCGATGAAGTCGGCGGCGGTGATGATGGATGCGCGTATGTAGGGCTCCTCGATATGGTCTATCAGCGTCTGGTCGGGCAGCCCCGAGGGATTGTGCACCTCCTTCACTTCGCCCTGCTTGGTATAGCACATATACGACACGTTGGGCACGGTGGTGATGACGTCCATATCGAACTCGCGGTCCAGCCGCTCCTGCACGATCTCCATGTGCAGCAGGCCGAGGAAGCCACAGCGGAAACCGAAGCCCAGGGCCACGGAGGACTCGGGCTGGAAGGTCAGCGAGGCGTCGTTCAGTTGGAGTTTCTCCAGCGAGGCACGCAGGTTCTCGTAGTCCGTCGGATCGATGGGATAGACGCCGGCAAAGACCATGGGTTTCACCTCCTGGAATCCCTCGATGGCCGCGTCGCAGGGGCGGGCCACGTGGGTGATGGTGTCGCCCACCTTGACCTCCTTCGAGTTCTTGATGCCGCTGATGATATAGCCCACGTCGCCCGTACGCAGTTCCCGACGGGGTATCATGTCCATCTTCAGCACGCCCACCTCGTCGGCATCATACTCCATGCCCGTGTTGAAGAACTTCACCTTGTCGCCCTTGCGGATGACGCCGTTGACGATCTTGAAGTAGGCGATGATGCCTCGGAACGAGTTGAACACGGAGTCGAAGATCAGGGCCTGCAGGGGAGCCTGCTCGTCGCCCACGGGATGGGGTATGCGGTCCACGACGGCATTCAGTATCTCCTCCACGCCCTCGCCGGTCTTGCCGCTGGCCCGGATGATGTCCTGCGGGTCACAGCCGATGAGGTCTACTATCTCGTCCTCCACCTCGTCGGGCATGGCGCTGGGCGTGTCGATCTTGTTGATCACGGGTATGATCTCCAGGTTGTTGTCGATGGCCATATAGAGGTTGGAGATGGTCTGCGCCTGCACGCCTTGCGTGGCGTCGACCACGAGCAGGGCGCCTTCGCAAGCAGCAATAGAACGGCTCACCTCATAAGAGAAATCGACATGTCCCGGCGTGTCGATGAGGTTCAGGATATACTTCTGTCCGTCGCGCTCATACTCCATCTGTATGGCGTGGCTCTTGATGGTGATACCGCGCTCGCGCTCCAGATCCATGTCGTCGAGCATCTGTCCCTCAGTCACTTGTATGGTTTTGGTGTATTCAAGCAGCCGGTCGGCAAGTGTCGACTTGCCGTGGTCTATATGTGCGATGATGCAGAAATTCCTGATATTCTTCATTGACGTGTTATTGCCTTTGGCCTGCAAAGATACAAAAAAAAAAGGAAACACTCGCTATTTTATGTTTTTTTTGTATCTTTGACAATAATATTGCCGAAGATACCGGCAAGGCGTCGCTTCTCCTTCCGTAACTATACAGCCTACGGCTGCCCGTTCTTGTAGATGAGCACATGGCCGTCGGGCGTGATGCCTTCTGCCGAAATGCTCACACGGCGGGTGGTGGCCCCATTGTAGAACTCCACCGTAGCGTGGCCGTTGGCGTCGGTCTTCACGTAGGGATTCCAGTAGAGTGTGCGGCGGGTATCGGCAATGGGGGGCAATTCGGTGTAGCCTGGCGGATTGTAGGCATCAACGCTGTAGCCGTCAAAATATGTGTTGCGCACGCCCTTCTCTGCCTTCGACGGAGTGGCATCGCTATAGACATAGATGGTCACAGGGTGGCGATTCTCGAGGGCTCCCCACCTGACATACTGCTTCCACACGCTGTCATCCTCGGAGATAAAGACCGATTTGATGTAGGCCAGGTCGTCTGGCATATCCATCAAACTAATTTGGTCAGTAAGCCAGTAAACACTTGATTCGGTGTCTCGGCTTGAAGAAAGCATGGTGACAGCGTAGAAGTCGTTGTTGAGCACCCACACAACAGGCCTGTGCTTATAGGACCAACCACCCTGGGTAAACCACGTGAAATGAGGTTGCTTCGTATAGTCTCCGTAAGGAATATTCTTGATGTCCTGAATTTTCATATCAGGCACGGTGTCCTCCAGAAAAATATTGTAGTTGTCGCCACTGAAGAACTCATTGCGCTCCTGCAGCCACTCGAAGAAGTTGGGGATCTTACGGCTGCCGTCGGCATATTTCTCAAGTTCCTCCTGCATGTCGTAACGCAGGTTGGCAGTGCGGGCACCGATGGTCTCGTCTTCCCAGAAATTGCGGAGGTCACGTCCCTTGACCTCCACCTCCTGCAACAGGTGATTGCGTAACTCAATGGGCAGGAGTTCATCGAAGTTGTCGGCAGCAGCCACACCGAGGGCTGGTTGCCCGATGGCTCTGTACTGCTGCTCTGCGGGATAGAGGAGGCGTGGCTGCAATTGAGGCTGGCGTTCGATATTGAAGAAAAAGTCGCGAGGCTTGCCGCCGACGGTAGCCTTAAGTCGTGTGCGCCACGACCCCACACAATCGGGCATTCTAAACACGAAGTGCCCAGTACTGTCTGTCACCGTCTGGCCGCTCAGGACATCACCCAACGAGTTGTAGAGTATTGCCCTGAGGTCGACACTGTCAACACGTGTTTTTTGTCGCCAGTAGCCGCGTAATTGTCCGAAAAGATAGAGACCGTCTTCTATGGGCTGCTGCTTGTCGAGAGTTTTGGCGGTCATCATGGTCTGGGGATGATAGCGGTGCCAGCCCTGCACCATCATCAGCAGGTCGACGGCCTGTCGGTGCTTGCGGTCGTCAGCCTCAAGGTAGTACTCCGGATGGGCAATATACCCGCGCAATTCCGATGACAGCAGCAACCAAGTATCGGCCTGCTCTAAGGGGCCGTTCTTGTCGGTGTCGTAATCGCGAATGGCCATTGAGAAGATGCTTTTAGGACGCGTAGTGGCTACGAGGCTGGTTTTCTGGCTGGGGCGCAGTTGCTGTCCGGCGGCACTAAACTGGATGCTGTCGATGCGCTGCTTCGGATAGACAAAGAAGAGACGGCTGGCTACCACCGTGCCATCGTTATCGAAGAGCACCATGTGGTTGACACCGTCGTCCATGTCGGCCCGGTCGAATGCTATCGCATCCTGTAATCCGGTGATGGGCACTGGCGTGAAGTGGGTGACATTACCACGACCCATGACGGCCAATCCAAACGACTTGCCATAGAGATTTGGGGTGGCTGATACCTTGACGCGTATCACATTATCGGTCAGGGTGTTAACTGTAAGCACCGCTCCAGACGATACTGCCTTTGGCAGTACGAAACTGTACTCACGGCCGTCGCCACGGCTCACCGCCAAGGTGGCGGGCTCGAACGTTGGGGTCAAAGAGAAGCGTCCCCGGCCCTCGTACAGCGTCTTGACGGTGTCAATAGGCTGCCCATTCTGCAGCAAGCGTGCCGTGACATCGACCGCCCTACCCTGCTCGTCGGTAACCTCGAAGGCCACACGGCAAGGAACCTGCTCTACCAACTGTCCTCCCTCGGGATAGAGGCCCACCTTCAAGCCACCCTTGGCGGAAGGCTGTTTCTCTACCTGTTCACGGTAGTTGGGTAACCGGCGGCGGTAGTCGGTCTTGTCGATAACGGCCTTAGCGTAGTCGCCATCGCGGGCGGGTTTCTTGAATATTGGTATCACACGTGAAAAGGCTGTCGCCCCGTCCCAGTTGGTCATGTAGCGCGTGTAAGCCCTCACCTCGTAGAACCCGCTCTGAATGAGTTTCTCAAGTTGAAACGAACTGGCGGCCTCTCCGTTGACAATAGGGAGTTTCAGCGTCTGAACGACCTCGCCATCGGGTGACACCAGATCGACATAGAGCACACGGCTCAAGGTTGTTTTCTTCTGGTTGTCGGCACGCATGACATAGGCCTTGAACCAGATGGTCTCTCCCATGAAATAGGCGGTATTGTCCATGTGAACATAGACCTTCTCCTGCGGAAACTTGGCATTGAACTGGTCGATTCTGTCAGCCCATCGCACGAGATTATTTTTGGTGGCGGTCTGCCCCTGGTCAAGTTCGCTTTCTATCTGCGTGCGCTTTACCGTTTCGTGTTGGTCCCAGAACTGGCGGTTGAAAGTGACCTTGTCAATTTGTGTGCGCAGGTCGACGATGCTGCCCAGCGACCGCGTGCCCTCGATGGGCTGCTGGCCGACATTGAAGAGTAGCGCATGGAACTGGTAGTCGTGGGCTTCATGCCAGATGGTAAGATGTGTCGCGTAACTCACGTCGAATACCGCTGACTGTACTTCGCAGAAACCACGAGTCGATGTGTAATGTATGGTGAAGAGATTATTGGACACTATGCGCTGCACGTGGCGGCTTAACATATCGAAAGTGATCTCGAGGTTCTTCACCGAACCTACAGCCTTGCGTAGCATGAGCGTCTCAATGTCGACAAAAAGGGTACAGGAAACGATGGGCCGTCTGATGTTGGCCTTTGGCTTGAAACTCAACAGGTAGCAATCGCCTTCGATGTCGATTTTCACGTCGTAGTAGTCGGCATAATTCTCGTGGAGGGGCAACAGCCGTGCCCAGGACGGCCCGTAGTCGCCACTCTCGGGCAACATACCCAACTGCGAGAGGTAGAAGAAGTTACCGGGATAGGAGCCTGAGCCTTTAACCGACGTGTAGCGGCCTGTAAGCAAATCCATGTCGCGCAGCATCATGGCCGACTTAGCCGTAAAAAACGCCTCCGTGAGGCTACAGGGGGCATCATCGACGGCCAGCGTCTGGCGGTAGAAGAAGTTGGCCCACTCCTTCTTGTGCTCTTTCAATTGTCGGCGAGCAGCCTTGATGATACGCTCAAGGCGTTCCCCTTCGGGCATGACCACCACCTCATTCAAGGTTCTACCTACGGGCTTAAGTTTCACGGTGGGGCCTATGTCAGCAGCCTTGACCTGGGTTTTGCGGTAGCCCACATACGAAATGGTGAGCACGGCATCGGGCAAGCACTCGATTTTGAACGCGCCGTTCTCATTGCAAATGGTGCCCCCACCCTGACTGTTATGCACGGTGGCATAGGGCAACGTCTGGCGGGTATCTGCATCAATGACGGTGCCTTCGAGGGTGATTGTCTGTGACTGAACTATGATAGTCATCAAACAGGCAGAAAGAAGAGAAACAAGGCGTTGTGCAAATGGGTTAAACATCGTCATCGCTTTTTTTTATGCAAAGATAGGCTTTTTCCCCTAATGGCACAAAGAAATTCAAGAAAAAGATGCTGTAGCAACCTAAAAGATTTTGCACTTTTACCGTTTTTTCGTACCTTTGCCAACGAATAAGAACTATACATTATTTAATTATGAGGAAAACACTCTTATTGTTGGCTGCCGCCGTGATGCTCACCGCCTGCCAGGAGTCGCTCGAGGAGCGTGCCGCCCGCGAGGCTCGCGAGGTGACGGAGACGAAGTGCCCCATGCCTATCGGCAACAACATGATGCTGGACAGCATCGTGTTCGACATCCCCACCCTCACGCAGTCGCAGTACTTCCGCTTTACGGGCCTGAACGACAATGACAGCGTGGTCTTTGCCCTGCGCGACGCCAAGGCCGTGCTGGTGAATGAACTGAAGAGCACGACGACCTACCGGGCGCTGATGGAGCGTGGCGTGAGTTTCCGCTACGTCTACCGCTCGAGCAGGAATCCCGAGAAGGTCTATCTGGAAACGACGCTCACGCCCGAGGACTACCAGTAGTTACTGCACGATCTTGAAGCGCACGCGGAACGAGCGCTCGTGCTCATCCCAGTTGGTGCCCAGCATCTCGAAGCGGCCTATCTGCGAGGTGGAGCGCACGTGGCGGCCAATGCAGGGACAGACGTCGTAGTCGCCAATGCGCACCAGGCGAATGGCCTCGCTGGCATCCTGCGGCAGGCGGTCGAGGGTAACGCCCTCGGGCAGGCTGTCGCGGGTGACAAACTCGAACGTGACGGGCAGATCCTCGTCTATCAGCAGGTTCATCCTGCGCTCTATCTCCTTCTCCTCCTGGCGGCTGGGCTTACGGTCCAGGTGGAAACTCATCTTGCTCTTCTTGCGCTCCACGTGGGCGTTGTAACTGCGCTCGCAGCCAAAGAGCCGCTGCATGGTCTGGTTGAGCAGATGCTCGGCCGTGTGGGCCGGTGGAAACTCATCCTTGTTGTGGTCGTTCAGCACGATCTCGTCCATGTTCATCCTGCAGCAGTCTTTTCATTCCACATAGTCCATCTTCACCACGATGACGCGCAGGTGCTGGTCCTTCTTGCGGGTCTGCACCTTGGCGATGTGCCAGTCGGTGGGGAAGAAGATGACGAAGCGGCCGGCCTTCACGTCGAAGAAGTTGGTTTTCTCCTTCACATAGTTGTAGCGCACCACGTCCTTCTTCTCGTCATAGGGCTTGCTGATGGTGCTCGAGGCGTGGTCGAGCAGGGCGAAGCCCTCGGTTCCGCTCACCACCAGTTGGAAGTCAATCTTCCGCCGGTGGCTCTCCGTGTTGCGTTTCTCCAGGGGCCCGTTCTCCGAGTCCTCCACGCTGGCCACGAGGGTCGAGTTGGGGATGGGGTGCCTTCCGGCTGTGATGGCCTGCAGGTCGGTCGTGCGGAGCCACTGGAAGAGGGTCTGCCACTGGGCCGTGTTCTTCTGGTACTGCTCCATGAAGGTCTGGGCGTCCAGCGTCTTGTGGGGCTTGGCGGCCGTAAAACCGTTGCGCCACTCGCCCCGTTTCAGCCATTGGCGGGCCTCAGGGGTGGTCTGTGCGCCCATACCGGCCACGAGGGCCAGCATGAGCAGCAGCGAAAATAGTCTCTTAGTCATAGGCGTTCTTTGTAAGCGTATATCTGATAGTAGTTTGTAGTTCGTCTGTACCCCGTGGGCGGCTCAGCGCAGTTTGTAGACCACGGCTCCGCGGGCCTCCAGCGAGACCTCCACGGGCGTGCCCTTGATGAGCACCAGGCTCCGCTCCTCTCCACTGAGCAGGTCTTCGGCGCGGTAGGCCCGCTCCTGCATCTCCAGGTAGTCGTAGGCGTGGTCGGGGATGCAGAGTTGCATGGTCAGGGGCTGGTCGTCGAAGTTGGCCACCACGAGCATCACGTCCTTGCCGGCCTTGCGCAGGAAGGCGTACTGGCGGGCATACTGGCGGTTGGCATACATCACGTCGAACATCTGGCCCTGGCTGACGCACTTTTCCGTGCGGGCTATGTTAAGCACGCGGCTGTAGACCTCTTGCAAGCCCCCTAAGTTAGGGGGTTGGGGGTCTGAACAAGCGTCCTGACCCTTGTCCTCGTTCTTGCCCTCGTTCAGACCCCTGTCGCCCCCTAACTTAGGGGGCAAAGTAAGCGTAGGGGGCATAGAGAGCGACCAGTAGTCGAAGATGGTGGTGCGGCCGTCGCGACCGCTGAAGCCCTCGGCGTCCATGCCACGCTCGCCCCACTCCTGTCCGAAGTAGAGCATGAAGGGGCCCTTCTGCATGAGTGCGCTGACCACCAGTCCGGGCACGCCTTTCTCGCCTGAGCCGGCAAAGAAGTCGCTGGCCAGTCGCTGCTCGTCGTGGTTCTCCAGGAAGTAGAGCATGTGGTCGCGTATGTCATCGGTCTGCTGCCAGGCCTGGGTGATGGCCTCCGAGGTACGGCGGTGGCAGATGACGTCGCGCATGGCGTCGTACATGCCCACCTTGTCGTACAGGTAGTCGAAGCCCGAGGCGATGTAGCGGCGATACTCGGCGGGGTTGTACACCTCGCCGATGAAGCGCACCTCAGGGTAGGCCTCGCGCACGCGGGCCGTGGCCCATGCCCAGAACTCGGCTGGCACCATCTCGGCCATGTCGCAGCGGAAGGCGTCCACGCCCTTCTGGGCCCAGAAGAGCAGTATGTGGAGCATCTTGGTCCACGTGTCGGGCGTGGGCTGGAAGTGGCCCACGTGGCCGGCATAGTAGTCGACGCCGTAGTTCAACTTGACGGTCTCATACCAGTCGTTCCGTCCGGGCGCGTTGTGGAAACAGTCGTTGCCCGTGGCCTTGGCGGGCGTCTCCGTATATGGCTCACGCTCACCATGATAGAGGTCGAAGTATGGCGTAAAGGTTTGGCCGGGACAGTAGTAGAAGTTGTTCTTCTGCGGGTCGAATCCCACCTCGGGGTTGTCGTCCTCGCCCAGGTCGCGCACGCCCTCGGGTCGGGCCACCGAGTGGTACTGACGGGCCACGTGGTTGGGCACGAAGTCGATGACCACCTTCAGGCCGGCACGATGGGTGCGGCTGACGAGGCGCTCGAACTCCTGCATGCGCTGCTCCACGTCTTCGGCCAGGTCGGGGTCCACGTCGTAGTAGTCCACGATGGCGTAGGGCGATCCGGCGCGTCCCTTCACCACGGCGGGGTGCTGGCGTGGCAGGCCGTAGCGGGTGTAGTCGGTGGTGGTGGCGTGGCGGATGATGCCTGTGTACCACACGTGGCTGACGCCCATCTGGCGTATCTGGCGGAGCACCTTGGGAGTGAAGTGGTTCAGTTTGCCGCAGCCGTTGTCCTCGATGCTGCCGTTGGGGATACGCGCCGTACAGTTGTTACCGTACAGGCGCGTGAAAATCTGGTAGATGACAATCTTGTCGCTCATCGCCTGTCCCCCGCATTATTCAATCCCGTGGGCGCTGACCTCGCGGTTGATCTTGGCAATCATGCCCTGCAGGGCCTTGCCGGGGCCGCACTCGGTGAAGTCGTCGGCACCGTCCTGGATCATCGACTGCACGCACTGGGTCCAGCGCACGCTGGAGGTGAGTTGGGCTATCAGGTTCTGCTTGATCTCCTGGGGGTCGGTGTGGGGACGGCCATCCACGTTCTGATAGACGGGGCAGCGGGGGGTGCTGAACTCGGTCTGCTCGATGGCGGCCTGCAGTTCGTCCTTGGCGGGCTGCATCAGGGGGCTGTGGAATGCGCCGCCCACCTTCAGCGGCAGGGCGCGCTTGGCTCCGGCAGCCTTCAGGGCCTCGCAGGCCTCGCCCACGGCCTCCACGTTGCCCGAGATGACCAGTTGGCCGGGGTTGTTGTAGTTGGCGCAGACCACCACGTGGCCCTCGCGGTTGATGCCGGCGCAGATCTGCTCCACCTGCTCGTCGGGCAGTCCGATGATGGCAGCCATCGTGGAGGGCTGTGCCTCGCAGGCCTTCTGCATGGCCATGGCGCGGGCGTAGACCAGGCGCAGGCCGTCCTCAAAGGTCAGGGCTCCGGCGGCCACGAGGGCTGAGAACTCTCCCAGCGAGTGTCCGGCCGTCATGGCGGGCTGGAAGGCCTCGCCCATGCAGAGGGCCGAGATGACGGAGTGGAGGAAGACGGCCGGCTGCGTGACCTTGGTCTGACGCAGGTCCTCGTCGGTTCCTTCGAACATGATATCTGTGATTCTGTAGCCCAGAATCTGGTTAGCCTTCTCGAAAAGTTCCTTGGCCGTGGGGTTCTGGTCATAGAGGTCGCGACCCATGCCCACAAACTGTGCTCCCTGTCCGGGGAATACAAATGCTTTCATTTCCTTTTTCTATTTTTTTATGATGAATAAATCGTTGTTCGTGGTGCAAAGGTAATCATTTTTTGCGACATACACAAAAGATAGGCGAAAAAAGTACACCTTTCCGCCTATCTTTCTGATGTTCGACGTACCGCTCAACGACACTTTTTGTAACTGTCATCCGTCACTGTCACGATATACTTCCGACGTTTCCACTGGGCCAGCACGTTTCTCAGCCTCCGCTCGTCCACATCGCGCCCCTGTTTCTCGTAGGTCTGCTTCAGGGCCTCGAAGGTGAAGATGCCCTCTGCATCGCACTCCACAGCCGTGAGGATAGACCTGGGGCCGGGGTGGCTGTCCAGCAGCACATCGGTGGCCTTCCTGATGTCCTCGGCAAAGAGGAAGTACTTCAGGAAGAGGTCTGTCTGCATAGACCAGCGGCAGTAGGCCTCTATTTCCTTCTCCCACACCATGCCGTTGGCGGCATAGATCAGGCAAGCCTTGCGGAAGGCGGCCACCAGCGCACGGTGGCTCAGCGAGTCGAGTATGCGGTCTTGCGTCAGCGTGGTGAACTCGTCTATCTCGGCCTTCAGTTTCCTGGCCATCCGCTGTGCCTCCTGGCAGACGATGATGCCAGTGGCCTGCTTCAGGTGTTCGATAAACGGGCGGATGCTCTCATCGTACTGCCGGTCATAGTCGCCGTAGACGGGTATGGGCGAGCCTATCTCCACCTCGGGGATGCCGCCCATGGTGATGCGCGACAGCGGGCCCTCGCCGTGAATGTAGCGGAAGTACTTCTTCAACTTGGGCTCCGTGGTGTCGGCCACCCAGTTCAGCCGCAGACAGCCGTCGGCATTCACGCTCTGCGCCCCCACGCGATCCTGGCCGAAGTCGTTGCCCTCGTCGTCGGCCGTCTTGAGCACGCTGAACGAGTTGGCCTTGCCCTTGGCACCTTCCACCTTGTCCCAGTCCTCAAACTCGTTCATCTTCAGGAAAAGGAATCCTCCCCGGCAGTCCTCCATAGCCTGATTTAGGCGGGGACGCGTGATATCCGGAAACAGCCAGTGTATCTCCAAATCGTTAGGACGCTCGGGCTTATCCCTGTCCTGACGGGCGCGGTTGTAGGCCTCGTTGTATTCCTTCAGCCGCCGGCGGTTGCGCTTGTCGGATGCCTTGATGTCGGCCAGTATGTGTTTGATGGGCAGCGTGATGCACTCCTTTCCCCCACCCTCGTGGGCCACCAGCAGACAGTTCATGCGCAGTTCGCGGGTGCGGTTGTCAATGTAGACGAACGACAGACCCTGCGCATAGATGGAGAAGGCCACGGGCACTGCCTGCGCCACCGTGCCCTTCAGCAGGTCGGGCGTCTGGCTGATGGCGGCCTCTATCACCCTGGGTAGCCGCACGGGCAAGGGCGGCTGTTGGTGGCCGGCGAACACCTCAGCCCACGACTGTGCCTTGTTCTTGGTTTGACGACTCCTGTTGACGATTCTCTTGCTGCTGTTGTTGTCTTGCTTTGATTTTGCCATAACTCTAAAAAACTTTTTGTACATTAAAACTAAAAAAATCTCCTCAGTTCCACTCCCGCCTGCCGGGCCATGCTGTAGAAGGTGGCGATGGTGGTGCGCCCGTCATTCTGCCGCAGGCACTCCTGCCACTTCCGTTCGCATTGGGCCCGCCTGTACTTTGCGCTGTTGCTGCACAGCAGGTGATAGAGGTGGCCGCCGTCGGGGCCCAGCCCGTTGGCCAGGCTGAAGCCCAGTCGCACATAGTCATCATACGACTCGGCAATGTTGGCCCCCAGATGCATCAGTTCGCGCGTCACGGCCGTGGCCCGGGCCAGTTCCTCCTCGTGGGAGGAACCGCCCTGAGCCGGGGCTCCAGCAGTCAGCCGGGGTCTTTCGGGCCGCCCGTGCCTCTCTTCTTCCGGCTTGATCCAAGCCAGCGGGTTGAAGTTTGCCGGTGTCTTGTCCATACTGCTATCTGTCATTTGTCAGTTGTCAGATTGACATACACCTCGGGATCATGGCACAGATAGCACGCCCTCGACACGTTCCTCACCGAGGCATCGGCCTGGCGCGTGCTCAGCCCATAGGTCTGCATCAGATAGTTGCGCACGCCGTCGAACCACTGGCCGTAGCCGCACAGGCTCAGGTCTATCTCCAGGAACCACTTCAGACCCATGCCAAGGGGCGAGCGGAATGCCATCAGCGTGCGGAAGTTCTGGTCGGCTATCAGCCTCGACTTCAGTCCCGTCACGTCCTCCAGATGGTCCAAGTCCATGCAGAGCACGCCTGAATAGCGCTGCAGCGAGGCATCGTTGCAATAGGAAAACACGCCAGCGGGCGTCACATAGGGAAACTGCCAGCCCTTGTAGCGGCGGGCCTCGGCCTCGTCATTGATCAGGCGCAGGTGGGCTGTCTGAGGCTTCAGCCACGTGCTCTTCACGGCCTGGGCCACCTGGGCCAGCGTCACCGTCTGCTGCGGCACCTTGTTAGTTATAGGTGCGCGGAAAAACGACATCTCGAATCCGTTCTCCATCATCTTGCTGCCTCCTCCGTTTTCATCAACAGTTCCCTTAGCAACGCGCTCATCTGCCCGTGGCCCATCAGACAGGTCATCAGTTCCACGGTCTCGCAGACAAAGGCCCGCTGCCAGTCGATGCCCTCGCTGCGGAAGGCCTTCAGCGTCAGTTGGACAGCCTTGTCCTTCGTTCCTGACAGTCGCCCGTGGGCTGCCTTGCTGATGAGGGTCGACTGCGAGCGACTCCTTGCCGGACGCTCTGACACGTTCAGGGTGCCGTCTGGCATCGCCTGAACCTTGCAGGTGGCGCAGAACGGCTCCATCACCGGCACAGTTTCATCGGCAACAAACTCTACGAAATGCAAACCTCTCTCGTCCTGATAATAGGTTGTCAGGCCAACCATACTCATTGCTTGTAACATTTTTTTTCTTTCGCCCTCATGTGAGAGGACTCAAGAATGGCGCCTATGGTCGGCATTAATGCCAATTAACGCCGACCGGCCATTAACGCCGACCGCCAAATGGCACCAAAAGAAATCCGCAAGCACCTGTCAGACAAGTACTTGCAGAAAATACCAAAAATCTGAAAAAAATGATTCTACCGACTTTCAGTCCGACTCAAACGCGGATGTCTGTATTCAGGCCGTTGGCCAGCGCATCGGCCGTGTCTTTCCGTTCGTCGTGTTCCTGCTGAAAGTCCAGATAGTCCTGCAGAACCTCGCCGAAGTCCGTCTCAGGGTCGAGTATTCTTGCGATTTTGTCCAGCGTCACGTTGCTCCCATGCAACTTTGCTCCCTTGCTGAACTGAGAGGTCTCAAGGTCTACCGTTTCATAACCGCCAACTGTCTTATTGTCAACGCACTCCTTGTGCCTTACCCTCACTTGGAAATGGGCACAGACAATCTGCCATTTCGTGAACCCATCGGGAATAGTGAGAAACTTCTCAATCTGCAGAACCAGGTATTTCAGGAGCACAATTTCCTGTATCCATATCACCTTCGCCGGTGTGGTCGTATTCTGGAACAAATCGATAAAATCCTTCTGATTCGTGCCCATGTCGATGTAGCGCCCCTTGAGGCTATTGTAGAAAGCCTGCAAGCGCTGTCCTCGGTCGGAGCGTTGCGGCTGGTAGTCGAAAGTCTGGACAATGCTCTTCACGTCCTTTGCCTTGCGGCCGCTTTTTGCCTTTGGAACCAGCGGATGGGAATCTGTCAGAGCCGCCATGATGAGATCTGTCAGAAGAACCTCGCTCACAGTATACTGATTGATCCACTCAGACAACCCCTCGGCACACTGGTCCAGGCTATGGAAGAACGCTTGCTCTTCATCCTGGTCTACCATTGTGCACTTCTCCTCAACAGCCGTTGTGAGCAGGTCGTAAAGCGTGTCACAATAGCGCGAGCAGCAGTGATGCCCCAATGTCTCGCGAACAATATAGAATACGGCCGTGGCCACCAGCATGCGGTCTTTTTCCGAGGCATCGCTCTGCCACTGCCGCCTGATGTTGATAATCAGGTTTGTCCATAGGCTGCTGACAAACACCTGAGTGGGCTGTTCTTCTGACAGCACACTGTCCATCACCTCGGCAACCACACAGAACACATCCTCTGCCTCCACCATCAGGCCGTCCATCAAGGCCATGCGTGGCGTAAAAGCCTCGCTGCAGGCCAACATCAGCGGGTGGTCATGCAATTTGCTTCTTAGCCTTTGCGTCTGGCTTGGCAGTAACGGTTTCCTCATCACTGAAGTCTTTTGTCAGTTCAACGGCCTGATCCAACCAGTACTCAATGTCGTACTCGTCCATCAGATTCTTCGATTTCATCTGGAACTTGGCCAGATAGTCCTCCGAGTCCATCGGCAACTCAGCCCTCACGCCTTTGCCGCAGGTGTACGAAATATTATCGTCAAAGGTCAGTCTAAGGCCAAAATTCTTGCCTACCATATCACTGGTGATAAGCGTCACTATGTTCTCAATGTCGTGTTTGCGCCGGTCGATGATGCGGTCGCCAATAGGGTCATTGATGGTCACTTCACCACTCTTGCCGCCCCACAACTCTTTCAAGAGCCGCTTCAGGTAGGGTGAACGCTTGACAATGGCTTCTGCCTGCGGACTGATCTTTCCCGTGTCGAAGTAGATGGTCATCTTCTTCACGCTACGCTTGTGTGTCTTGATGCGCTGCCTCGAATAGTCCCAGAACTCCAGTGTCTGCATCTTCGACTTCACCTCAACAGCCAGCCCGGCCGACAGACTCTCCAGGTTCAGGTTGATGCTCTCCTGCAGCAGATTGCGCACCACGTCCGTGCTTCGCCAGGCATCTCTGTCCACTTGGATCGCTATCATGTTACGGCCCGGTCGGAAGTCAAGCAGGATATAGCAGTTGGGGAACGACGGCTGTTCTCTCTTTTCAATACGAGCCACCTGGTCAGGTCGCGGACGGGATTTCTCGTAATACGGTACCTTTTTCTCGTTCTCAAGTCTGAGCAGCACCACGTGGTCATCGTGTGCCAATACGGTGCAAGGATAGCGGTCAGCCCCATCGCGCCCGTTTTTCTGCACTCTGAATTCTGCCGTTGTCTCCCCGAAAAGCCGCTCCAACACCGTTTGAGCATCTTTCAGTCCGACGGCCCCATCCTGCTCCCCTATAGTCCAGTCCCTCTCCATGGCCACCAGTTTCGGCTCATAGTTGTAAATCGCATATTTGTCCATTCAGATTGTTTTTGGGAATATCAGTAATTTTTATAGTCATTAACTGATATTCCCAGGAAGCAAACTTGAGGCCAAAAATGCTCAATATCGCCAGTACTGACACAATGGCAGAGGGGGCGCCGCCCAAGATAATATGCCTATGCCATTATCCTCCCCTGACATTTTTTCGGCTGACAGGGATGACAGGTGACGGATGACAGTTAGAAAACATAAGGGTGAGAGAGACGGTGCTGGGAGTAGTAATGTATATATGTGAATATATATTTATATATAATTGTATATTTATATAAATAATATACATTAATCTAAAAAGGGGGAATCCACTCCGGAGGCTATCTGAGGGTGACGTGGTGCCTTGTTTCCAACTGTCATCTGTAATTGTCACTACCGAATGGCGGCGATGGGTTTGCACGCTCCAAACCCTGGGTTTGCTCCGTGCGGACTGCCGCTTTGAACGGTGCAAAATAAGCGAAAAAAAGATGCGAAAATATTTGCATAATTCAGATATTTTCCGTACCTTTGTAGTGTCAATGAAAGACAAGCGGGAATGGCGGCCCGAAGCAGTCCGCCAACGGATTATCTAATACCACAAAAAACACAACAAAAGCGTATGGCAACTAACAAAATCGCTATGGAGTATGACCTCGTGCGCAACAACAACGCCGAGTCGACCGCCTACGGCAAATGGTACGCCCAGCCCGTACTGCGCGGTTCACTGAACCTGAAGGGCTTCGCCCAGCACATCCACGACCACAACGGCACCTATCGCACCAGCGTCATCAAGGGCTGTCTGGAGGAGATGGTGGAGTGCATGGTGGAGATGATCAGCCAGGGTGTGGGCGTGAAACTCGACGGCCTGGGCACCTTCTACCCCACCATGGAGAGCAAGGGCGTGGCCAAGCCGGAGGACTTCAACGTGGCGGAGCACCTGCTGGGCATCCACATCCGCTTCCTGCCCGAGGGCTCGAAGGACGAGGAACTCACCTCGAAGAAGTTCAAGGACCGCTGCACCCTGAAGCGCCGCTTCCCCGAGCCCGAGAAGCCCGAGCCGGAGCCCGAACCCGAACCCTGACGGGAGTGATGAGTGATGAGTGATAAGTGGGACGCGAAACCGCTCATCACTTTTCACTCATCACTTATCACTTCTTCACTCCAACAGCAGTCCTGTGGCGACCAGGAGGCCGTAGACGAAGATGTTGCGGGCCGTCTCGCCCAGACAGGCGTTGAGCGCCCTGCCCTGCCAGATGCGCTTCATCTTCAGGAAGGTGAGCACGTGGAGCACCAGATAGGCGAACGGCAGGCCGAAGGCCCACCAGCGGCCGCCCACGGCGAAGACCGACCCCATCAGGCAGGCCGCGATGCCCACGCCCAGATAGCAGCCCAGGGCGGCACGGGGGCCCACCAGCACCACCAGGGTGCGCTTGCCGGCCAGCCGGTCAGTGTCGCGGTCGCGGAAGTTGTTGACCAGCAGCAGGCCGTCTATCACCAGCCCGCAGGCCAGCGAGGCCACGATGACCTCGGGCGTGAAGGTGTGCAACTGCACGTAGTAGGTGATGGAGACGGGCACCAGGCCGAAGAAGACCAGCACGAGCACGTCGCCCAGGCCCATATAAGAGAGGTGGGTGGTGTAGAGGAAGCAGAACACCACGCAGAGCAGGCCCACGAGCACCATCTCGAGCCCGCCGAACCACACGAGCGGCAGGCCCACGACGCAGGCCAGACAGGTGGTCAGGGCGATGGCGTGCTTCATCCGCTCGATGCTCACCCAGCCCTGGGCGCAGGCCCGCTCGGGCCCCAGACGGGTCTCGCGGTCGTCGGTGCCCTTGGCATAGTCTACGAAGTCGTTCACGAAGTTGGCGTCAATCTGCATGATGAACGCAAACAGCAGGCATAGCACGGCGGCCAGCCAGGAGAACGGGGCGCCCACGTAGAGTTTGGCGTCGACCCAGGCCAGCGCCAGTCCTATCATCACGGGCACGGCTGCCCCGGTCAGCGTCTTGGGGCGGGCGGCCAGCAGCCAGGCCTTCAGAGAGTCTTTCTTCACTTCCATTTGTCACTTTTTCCTTAAAACGCTTGCAAAAGTAAATAATTTCCCGTATATTTGCAAGCCAAAGCCCGAAAAAGTTATGCTCAAGAACACCGCAAGCCTCGACCTGGTTGAGTTCGTAGAGACTCAGATCCTGCCCCAGTATGCCAACTTCGACCGTGCCCACAACCTGGAGCACGTGACGCGCGTCATACGCCGCTCGCTGGAGTTGGCCCAACGCACGGGGGCCGACATCAACATGGTCTACGCCATAGCCGCCTACCACGACATAGGCATGCAGGGGCCGCGTGCCGTACACCACATCACGGGGGGAAGGATTCTGGCCGCCGACGCCCGGCTGAAGCGCTGGTTCTCGGCCGAGCAGATCAAGATCATGAAGGAGGCCGTGGAGGATCATCGCGCCTCGGCAGCCCACGCGCCCCGCAGCCTCTACGGCAAGATCATAGCCGAGGCCGACCGCGACATTGTGCCCGAGGTGGTCTTCAGGCGCACGGTGCAGTACGGGCTAGCCAACTATCCGGAACTGGACCGCGAGCACCACTGGCTGCGCTTCCGCGAGCACATGAACGAGAAATACTCTGCCCACGGCTACATACGCCTCTGGATACCCGGCTCGCCCAACGAGGAACGGCTGAAGGAACTGCGCAGCATCATAGCCGACGCAGCGCGGCTGAGGGAGCAGTTTGACCGCTTCTACGACGCTGAGACCCAGAACCAGTAGCCGGCGCACAGGGCGGCCAGGGCCACGAGGAAGACGAGGGTCTTCAGCAGGCAGCCCGCCACCTTTTTTATCACCCAGGCGGCCAGGATGATCAACGCCAGGGCCGCCACGTAGTAAATCCAGTTGTCCATCATATCCTATCTCTTGAATATCTGCCTGAACGCGGTGGGTATGGGGGTCTCAAACTCCATGGGCTCGCCCGTCACGGGGTGGGTGAAGCAGAGCAGCCACGCGTGCAGGCAGAGCCGGTGCAGGGGGTCGTCGCCGTTGCCGTACTTCGTGTCGCCACACACGGGGTGCCCCATGTCGGCCGAGTGGACGCGGATCTGGTTCTTGCGGCCTGTCTCCAACTTATACTCTACCAGCGAGTGCTCCGTCGTGCGGTCCAGCACGTGGAAGTGGGTGACGGCCAGTTTGCCCCCGTTGTCCACGGGCGAGGAATAGGTGACGTAGGCCTTGTTGTCCTTCAGCCAGTTGCGTATCGTGCCCTTGTCCTGCTCCATCTCGCCGCTGACCACGGCCACGTAGCGGCGGTCGTAGACTATCTGGTGCCAGTTGTGCTCCAGCACCTGCTCCGTCTCGATGTCCTTGGCATAGACCATCAGCCCGCTGGTGTCACGATCCAGCCGGTGCACCACGTGGGCCGTGCACTTCTGGCGGCTCTTCTTGAAGTAGTCGTCCAGCACGCTCTTCACGTTGAGCGACGAGTGGCCCGCCGCCATCGACAGGATGCCCACGGCCTTCTCCACCACGACGAGCCAGCGGTCTTCGTAGACGATGCGCACGTAGCGGCTCTTGAAACTCTGCTGGTTGCGCTTCGTCTTCGAGACGGCCACCTTCATGCCCCGCTCCAGGGGGAAGTCGAACTGGCTGACGGTCTTGCCGTTCACCCTGATGCCCCGTCCCTGGAGCGTCGCCTTGATCTTCGTGCGGCTCTCCTTCACGTTGGCCAGCAGCCACTCCAGCAGCGGCTGCGGCTCCTCCACGGTATAGTGATCATAGTCACCCTCGCGGTTGTATCCTGTGTTCATTCTCATAGTTCACAAACGGTATATATATAGTTTCTGTCCAATCGCTCCACGGTGGTAAACGCCTCGGGCGGCACGCCTTCCAGCACGCTCTTCATCCCGTCGTTGATGCCCTGGCCCGTCAGTTTCAGCAGGCTCTCCTTCATCGTCCACAGCCGGGTGAACTCCACCTCCGGCCGCGCAGCCTGGTGGATGCGCGCCAGTTCGGCCTCGCTCATCGCATAGCGCGCCACGCTCTCACGATAGCGCCCCGTGCCCTCCACGTCGATGCCCACGGGCCTCCGGCTCAGCACGCAGGCCGCCGCCTGGCGGCAATGGCTCAGGCTGAAGTGCAGTTCGGGGTGACCTGCAATGTAGGGCTTGCCGTGAGGGCCATATTCGAAGACGGGATTCTCCGTGATGCCCTCCTGCTCGCGCAGGGCCCGCTTCAGCAGCAGATAGGCCGCCACGCAGAGCCGCCGCCCCTGCTCGTGCCTGATGCGCAGGGCCTGCTCGCGTCGCTGACTGCTGACGAGCCTCAGCCCTTCAGTCAAGTCGAGTTGGTCTGTCTGATCGTCAATATACACCATAGATGCATGAACATTTTGCACTTTGATGTGCGCACACACTATTAATAATTGTTAAGCAGCGGGCGTTTGCCACTCACTTTTGATGTAAAATAAAAAAAAACTCTTACTTTTGCAGTCGATAAGTTCATAATAATAACTCAAAACAAAAAGATTTATTGCCTATAAGGAGAAATTTACTTCATCAAAAAGACTAAAAACAGAGTATGAAGAAATTTGAAGGTGTGACCGACGAGGAGTTGGCACTTCTTTACGTCAAAGGCGACAATCGTGCATTCGATGAGTTATTATCACGCACGCAGGGTAAACTGTTCACCTACATCATGTTCGTGGTTCGCGACCACGACATGGCCGACGACATCTTCCAGGAGACGTTCGTCAAGGTAATCATGAAGTTGAAGCAGGGCCAGTATACCGATTCGGGCAAGTTCCAGTTCTGGCTGACGCGCATAGCCCACAACTGCATCATGGACTGGTACAGACAACAGCAGTCGCGCCACATCGTGGAGCCCAACGCCGAGAACGACCTGCAGAAACTGAACGGCGACGCTCCAGCCGACCTGTGCCGCGAGACGGAACTGGTGAACGAGCAGGTGCTCTTCGACGTGAAGCGACTGATGGAGGCCCTGCCTGCACCCCAGCGCGAGGTGGTCTTCATGCGCTACTTCCAGGAACTGTCGTTCAAGGAGATAGCCGAACTGACGGGCGTGAGCATCAACACGGCCCTGGGGCGTATGCGCTACGCACTGATCAACATGCGCCGCATAGCCAAGGAAAACCGGGTGGAACTGGCATTGGTGGGCTGACGGCCCTACAATGCCTTCAACTCGCGGATAATCTGTTCGGGGTCTTGGGCCTTGAACACGTAACTGCCACTTACCAGCACATCTACGCCAGCGGCCACCAGCCGTGGAGCCGTCTCGGCCTGCACGCCCCCATCCACCTCGATGAGGGTCTTGCTGCCTGCCTGGTCTATCATCTGGCGCAGACGCTTCACCTTGCCGATGGTGTTCTCGATGAAGGCCTGGCCGCCGAAGCCCGGGTTGACACTCATGAGCAGCACCATGTCCACATCGCCGATGATGTCCTCCAGCACACAGACGGGCGTGCTGGGATTCAGCGTCACGCCAGCCTTCATGCCGGCATCGTGAATCTCCTGAACCGTACGGTGCAGATGAAGCGTGGCCTCCTGGTGCACGTTCATCATCATGGCCCCCAGACGGGCCGTCTGCCGGATGTAGCGCTCCGGCCGCTCAAACATGTAGTGCACGTCGAGTGGCTTCCGGCAGACGCTGGCCACGGCCTCCAGCACAGGGAAGCCAAAGGAAATGTTGGGAACAAACGAACCATCCATCACATCCAGGTGAAGCCAGTCAGCCTCTGAGCGGTTGATCATCTGGATGTCCCGGTCGAGATGCAGGAAGTCGGCCGCCAATAGTGAAGGTGATACAAGTGTCATTTCTTCTTTCTCCTTACTCTTTTTTTAATTCAGGCCATAATTGGTCTGACGGGGTGTTGCCTGATAGGTATGGGCAAACTGTTTGATGAAGTTGAGTGTCTTCTCACTCGGGTTCATTTCCTCATAGGTAAATATTTGCATAGGCTATTGCGATTTAGTTTACACTATTAGTAACGCAACACCCAGGGGAAATATTATACTTGTCGCACAGAATATTTTCCAATGTCCTTCATTCCGTTCAGGAAAGCCTGCGCATCCATGCGTTTCTTGCCGGCCAGTTGCAGTTCGTCCACCTGCAGCAAACCGTCGGCACAAGAGACCAGCAGATGCCGTCCCCTGACGACGAGGCTGCCCGCCCCACCCTGCGCTGCCTCCTGCGTCTTGGTGGTGCGGAACACCTTGAGCACGGTCTCGCGCCCGTTCTCGTCGACGAGCGTCGTCCAGGCACCCGGATAGGGCGACAGGCCGCGCACGAAGTCGTAGACGCGCTTGGCCGGCTGCGTCCAGTCTATCTGGCAGGTCTCCTTGAAAATCTTGGGGGCAGGTTTCAACTGAAGAGTGACACTTGACGGATGACAGTTGTCCTGCGAGAC
This sequence comes from Prevotella sp., assembly GCA_017467535.1. Lineage (GTDB taxonomy): Bacteria > Bacteroidota > Bacteroidia > Bacteroidales > Bacteroidaceae > Prevotella. Next base: position 58,384 of record JAFUST010000104.1, read on the forward strand.
GGTCTCGGGATGGCCGCCGGAGGCGATGATCTTCCCCAGCGTGCTCAGGCAGATCCGGGCTCCCAGATGCATCAGTCCGTCGTAGACGTATTCCACGTCGGCCTCGTCGGGAATGGCGAAGGGCATCTGCTCGATGATGCGGCCCGTGTCTATATCGTGGTCGAGGAAGAAGGTGGTCACGCCCGTCTCCGTCTCGCCGTTGATGACGGCCCAGTTGATGGGCGCCGCCCCGCGATACTGCGGCAGCAAGGCCGCATGGACATTGAACGTGCCGTATTCAGGCATGGCCCACACCACCTCGGGCAGCATGCGGAAGGCCACCACCACCTGGAGGTTGGCCCGATAGGCGCGCAGTTGCTCCACGAAGGCCGGGTCTTTCATCTTCTCTGGCTGAAGCACCGGCAGCCCCTGCTCCAATGCATACTGCTTGACGGCCGAGGGCTGCAGCACGGAGCCGTGACGGCCCACGGGCTTGTCGGGCTGGGTGACCACGGCCACCACACGATACTGATTCTCCACCAGAGCCTTCAGCGTCTCCACCGCAAACTCGGGCGTTCCCATAAACACGATGCGCAAATCTTCCTTATTCATCTTCAATCTTCAATTTTCAATCCTTACTCATGTCCGCCACCATCTTGCGATACTGCGTGTACATGCGCTGACGCGAGATGTAGCCCCTCAAGTGGCGGTCTTTGTCGACCACGGGCAGATAGTCGGCATGAGTCCGCTCAAATGTCTTCACTACATCGGTCATCTGGAGCGAGTCGCCAAGCGTGGCCTCCGGCTCCTGCATGAGTTGGGTGGCCGTGAAGTGGTGATAGAGTTCGATGCGAAACACCACATGGCGTATTTTCGTGATGTCAATCTCTCCCAGAAGCACGCCCCCGGCATCGAGCACAGGAATGATGCTGCTGCGCGAACGGCTGATCTTGCGCACAATCTCGCCCAGTTCGGTATCGGGCTCCACGGGCAGATAGTCGCGGTCGATGACGCTGTCGAGTTGCATCAACGTGAGCACGGCATGATCGGTATGATGGGTGATGAGTTGTCCTTCCTTTGCCAGGCGCGAGCCATAGATGCTGTGCGGTTCGAAGAGGATGATGGTCAGATAGGAGGAAACCGATACTATCATCAGCGGCAGGAACAGGTCGTAGCCACCCGTCAGTTCGGCTATCAGGAAGATGCCCGTCAGCGGCGCATGCATCACGCCCGACATCACGCCGGCCATGCCCATCAGGGCGAAGTTCTTCTCGGGCACGTGGACGCCCACCTGATACTGGTTCCACAACCGCGAGAACAGGAAGCCGCTGAAGCAGCCGATGAACAACGAGGGGGCAAACGTACCGCCACAACCGCCTCCGCCGTTGGTGGCTGAGGTGGCAAAGACCTTGGTGAGCAGCACCAGCGCCACATAGGGTATGAGCATCTGCGCCTGACCGGAGAAGAGCGAGTTGTCCAGTATCCTGTTCGTGGTAGCCTCGTCGCCGCTGAGCAAGGCGTTGATGGAGTTGTAGCCTTCGCCGAAGAGCGACGGGAAGAAGAAGATAAGCACACTCAGCAGCGAACCGCCCATGACGAGCCTCACGTAGGGCTTGTCCTTGAAGCGGGCGAAGATGTCCTCGCAGAAACCCATCGTACGGATAAAGTAGAGGCTGACCAACCCGCAGAAGATGCCCAGCAGCACGCAGGCAGGCACACGCTCTACCGTCCACTGGTCCTGCAACTCGAAGGTGAACAACACAGCATCACCACTAAAAATATAGGTGAAGCAGGTGGCCGTCACACACGAGACGAGGATGGGCAGCAGCGAGGCCATCGTCAGGTCGATCATCAGCACCTCGAGCGTGAAGACGAGACCGGCAATGGGCGCCTTGAAGATGCCGGCAATGGCACCGGCAGCACCACAGCCGATGAGCAGCATCAGCGTGCGGCTGTTCAGTTTGAAGAGTTTGCCCAGATTCGAGCCTATGGCCGAACCCGTCAGCACGATAGGTGCCTCGGCACCCACAGAACCGCCAAAGCCGATGGTGATGGCCGAGGCTATGACGGAGGACCAGGTGTTGTGCGACTTCAGCCGCGAGCGCTTCTGGCTGATGGCATAGAGGATGCGCGTGATGCCGTGGGAGATGTTGTCCTTGACCACATAGCGCACGAAGAGCGAGGTGAGATAGATGCCCACCACGGGGTAGACCAGGTAGAGCCAGTTATAGGTGGAGGCATCAAACGAACTGGTGAGCAGGGCGACAATCTGGTTGATGATCCAGTGCAGCACGAAGGCGGCCACGGCGGAGAAAAGGCCCACAAAGAAAGCCAGTATCAGCACGAACATACGTTCGCTGATATGCGTCTCGCGCCATTCGTTCAGACGCGAGAACCATGATGCCGTTGCCGTAGAGTCGATGGTTGCCTCAGCCATTCCGCCATCCCCTACGATTTCAGCAGTTTCTCGAAGAAGTCGTCCAGATCCTTGTCGAGACCTTCCATCAACTCAGAGTCGATAATGACCGTATCGTCGTCCACCACGTGGAGTTCGGCCACCGTCTCATGGTCGTCGTCCTCCAGCACGAAGGCGTATGGCTTCAGTATCGAGAGATTATCCAGCAGGTCTTTCTGGGCGTCGATACACTTCCTCAGGACAGAAGTGATGCCCTCATAGAAGTCATCGTCCTTGTTGTCTATCCACTCTTCCACTACGCAGCGCGTCAGTTCCACGTCATCATCGTTGAAGACAACCAACTCGCCCGTCTCTTGTGTCACCCTGATGTGGACATCGGTCAACATGGCTGCCTCTTGGTCGGCAGGAAACTTGTCGGCCACCTTCTTGAGTGCCCGCCCGATTTGCTGTAGTGTTTGCTCCGTTGCTTTCATAATGCTTACCCTATTTTTCTGCAAAAGTATCAAAAAAGATTCGTATCTGCAAGAGAATATGAATATTTTTCTAAAATAATTTGCAATTCTTGTCCCATTATTCGCAAATTATTCGTACCTTTGCACATGAAATGGACAACTCAATACGCCACGAGGGCAAAGTTGAATCGATAGAAGGTAGGCACATTCGGGTGAAGATTGTGCAGAATTCTGCGTGTTCAGCCTGCAAGGTGGCCTCACATTGCAACGCATCTGAGTCGAAAGAAAAGGTGATTGACGTATTTGGGGCACCCTCGCGAAACCTGCGGGTGGGCGACGAGGTGGTGGTGTCCACTTCGGGCAAGACGGCAGGGCGGGCCCTGGTGCTGGGCTTCGGCCTTCCATTAGTGCTGATGATGGCCGTACTGGTGCTGATGCTGGCCATCGGACAAAACGAGGGGATAGCCGCCCTGTCGGCTGTAGCGGTGCTTGTGCCCTACTACTTCGTGATATGGCTCGTGCGCGACCGCATCGCCAGCACCGTTTCGTTCACCATTGAGTGAGCCTGATGAATAAGCAAACTATCAACAAACATTTAAAAACAAATACTAATTTATTATGGATTTTATCTTGACTGCAGTAATTGTGCTTGGAGGCATCGGACTCATAGCAGCCATCGTGCTGTTTGTCTGCTCCAAGAAATTTGCCGTCTATGAAGACCCACGCATTGGCCAGGTGAGCGAGTTGCTGCCGGGAGCCAACTGCGGCGGTTGCGGTTTTGCGGGTTGCGGCGGCATGGCCGATGCACTCGTGAAAGGTGCTGACCTTGGGAGCATCGACGGGCTCAACTGTCCTGTCGGTGGCAGCGAGGTGATGGGTCAGGTGGCCGACCTGCTGGGTATGGCCATCGCCAACGGCGACCCGATGGTGGCCGTAGTGAGATGTAATGGCTCGTGCGACCTCCGTCCGAAGGTCAACGAGTATAGTGGCTTGCGCACTTGTGCTGCGATGAATGCCTGCGGTGCCGGTGAGACGGCCTGCGGCTTCGGCTGCCTGGGCTGTGGCGACTGCGTGGAGGCTTGTCAGTTTGATGCCATCCACATCAATCCCGAGACGGGCCTGCCCGAGGTAGACGACGACAAGTGTACGGCCTGCGGCGCCTGTACGAAGGCTTGTCCGCGCCACATCATCGAACTGCGCAAGAAGGGCCCCAAGAACCGTCGCGTCTTCGTGTCGTGTGTCAACAAGGACAAGGGAGCCGTGGCCATGAAGGCCTGCAAGGCTGCCTGCATCGGCTGTGGCAAGTGCGTCAAGGAGTGCAAGTTCGAGGCCATCACGGTGGAGAACAACGTCTCCTACATCGACTTCAACAAGTGCCGCCTGTGCAAGAAGTGCGTCGAGGTTTGCCCCACGAAGGCTATCCACGCCGTCAACTTCCCTGCCCCCAAGCCTGCTCCATCAACACCAACCACAGAAGAAAGAAAGGAGGAAACCGCATGAACATCAGAACATTTCGCATAGGTGGTATTCACCCCGAGGAGAACAAACTGACTCACGAAGTGGCCACCCAGGTGGCTCCGCTGCCCAAGCAGGCCATCTTCCCCCTGTCGCAGCACATTGGCGCTCCGGCCAAGCCTGTCGTCCAGAAAGGCGACAAGGTGAAAGTGGGCACCCTGCTGGCCGAGGCCGGCGGCTTTGTCTCCGCCCCCATCTACTCATCGGTCAGCGGCACCGTCTTCAAGATCGATTCCGCCATCGATGCCACCGGCTATCGCAAGCCCTCTATTATAATTAATGTGGAAGGCGACGAATGGGCAGAGACCATCGACCGTTCCGACAAGTTGGAGAAGGTGGCCGACCATCCCGAACTGACGCCCGAGGAAATCGTAGAGCGCATCAAGGTGGCTGGTGTCACCGGTATGGGCGGCGCTGGATTCCCCACGTTCATCAAACTCTGCCCGCCCCCCACGGCCAAGGCCGAGTGTGTGATTATCAACGCTGTGGAGTGTGAGCCCTACATCACGGCCGACTATCGCCTGATGATGGAGAAAGCCGACGAGATCCTGGTGGGACTGGAGTTGCTGATGAAGGCCGCCAAGGTGACGCGCGGCTATATCGGAATCGAGACCAACAAGCCCGCAGCCATCGACCTGCTCACCCAGAAGAGTGCCGAGGTGTTCGGCTCGTCAGCCTATCAGGTGGAGGTGGTTCCCCTGAAGCAGCGCTACCCGCAGGGCGGTGAGAAGCAGTTGGTCGATGCCGTCATCCGCCGTCAGGTGCCTGCTCCCCCCGCCATCCCCGTCAATGTTGGAGCAATCGTTCAGAACGTAGGTACTGCCTACGCTGTGTATGAGGCAGTTATGAAGCGAAAGCCCCTCTTCGAGCGCTACACCACGGTGACCGGCAAGCGTCTGGCCAAGCCCGGCAACTTCCTGGTGCGCATGGGTACCCCGATGCAGGATCTCATCGACCTCTGCGGCGGTATGCCCGAGGGCGACAACAAGTTGCTGGCCGGCGGCCCGATGATGGGCAAGGCCCTCACTTCCGCCGAGGTGCCCGTCTGCAAGGGAACCAACTCGGTGACCATTCTCTCCGGCGACGACGCCGTGCGCAAGGAGCCCCAGCCGTGCATCCGCTGCGCCAAGTGCGTGGGTGCCTGTCCTATGGGTCTTGAGCCCTACCTGCTGGCCAAGTTGTCGGCCTTCAAGGAGTGGGAGCGTGCCGAGAAGGAAGATGTGGTCAGTTGCATCGAGTGCGGCTCGTGCCAGTTCACGTGTCCGGCCCATCGTCCGCTGCTCGACAACATCCGTCAGGGCAAGTCCACCGTCATGGGCATCATCCGTGCCCGTGCCGCAGCCGCTAAGAAATGAAGAAAAAACGTAAACATGTAAAAACAGAAAACATAATACAATGGGAAACTTAATTGTATCATTATCACCACATGCCCACGGAACCGACTCGGTGGAGCGCAACATGTACGGCGTCATCATCGCCCTGCTGCCCGCGCTGCTCGCCTCGTTCTGGTTCTTCGGCATCGGCTCGGCCATCGTCTGTCTGACCAGCGTGGTGGCCTGTGTGTGTTTCGAGTGGGCCATCAACCGATTCATCCTCGGTAACCAACAGAATACCGTGCTCGACGGCTCGGCAGCCCTCACGGGCCTGCTGCTGGGCATGAACCTGCCGTCGAACCTTCCCCTCTGGATCATCATCATCGGTGCCCTCTTCGCCATCGGCGTGGGCAAGATGTCGTTTGGCGGTCTGGGACAGAACATCTTCAACCCCGCCCTCGTAGGCCGTTGCGTGCTGCTGGTGGCTTTCCCCGCACAGATGACCACATGGCCCAAGGCCGGCAACCTGCTCACCTACCCCATCTCGTCCGATCCCGTCGACGGACTGACCGGAGCCACGCCGCTCTCGCTGATGAAGCAGGCCATCACGTCCGACGAGCCTCAGAAGTATCTTGACCAACTGCCCTCGTCGCTCGACCTGCTGCTGGGCAACCACGTGGGTGCCGCTGGTGCCCTGGGGGCCGGCACCATTGGTGAGGTCTGCGCCCTGGCACTGCTCGTTGGTCTGTGCTTCATGCTGTGGCGCAAGATCATCACCTGGCACACCCCTGTCAGCATCATCGGCACCGTCTTCGTCGTCAGCGGCCTGATGCATCTCATCGACCCTGCCCACTATGCCACACCCGTGCAGGTCATCCTGTCGGGCGGCCTCATGCTCGGCGCCATCTTCATGGCCACTGACTATGTCACCTCGCCAATGACGGGCAAGGGCCAGATCATCTATGGCATCTGCATCGGCCTGCTCACCATCGTTATCCGCAACTGGGGTGCCTATCCCGAGGGCATGTCGTTTGCCATTCTGATCATGAACGCCTTTACGCCGCTCATCAACAACTATGTGAAACCCAAGCGCTTCGGCGAAGTGCCCGCAAAACAATAAGGAGGACTGAGATATGAAAAAACTACAATCATCTTTATTAAATATGGTGCTGGTGCTCACGGGCGTGGCTGTCATCATGGGCTGCATCTTGGCCGCCGTGAACAACGTGACCAGCGACCCCATCGCCCAGCAGGAGAAGAAAGCGCTGCAGGAGGGCATTCAGAAAGTGATGGGCGGACAGACCGTTCAAGCCGGCGAACAGCCCGACACCATCATCAGCATGACCGACAAGAAGGGCAAGACCTTCTACTATTCCATCTATAATGTCAAAGACTCCGTGGGCAATCCCATCGGTGCTGCCGTTCAGGATACCGTCAACGGTTTCGGTGGCGACCTCGTGGTGCTTGTAGGCTTCGACGAGGCTGGCATCATCAAGGGCTACACCCTGCTGAAGCACGCCGAGACGCCGGGTCTGGGCGCCAAGGCCGACGAGTGGTTCAAGAACGAGGACAAGCCCAAGGCCTGCATCCTGGGCCGCGACGCTTCCGACTCGCTCTATGTGACCAAGGACAACGGCAACGTGGAGGCCATCACCGCCTCGACCATCACCAGCCGTGCCTTCCTGCTGGCTGTCAACAAGGCCTACGAGGCCTATCGCCTGTCGGCAGGTGCCGCTGCCCCCAACTGTGGCGAGGCCGCCGGCAACTGCTGCGGCAAGAGCGAGACCTGCGACAAGCCCTGCTGTCAGGAAGAAGGTAACAACGAAGTAGAACCTAAAAACGAGACAGAACAATGAACTATCTGAATATCATCAAAAACGGCATCGTCAAGGACAACCCCACCTTTGTCCTGATGCTCGGCATGTGTCCTACGCTGGCCACCACCACCTCAGCCCTCAACGGTCTGTCGATGGGTCTGGCCACGATGGCCGTGCTCATCTGCACCAACGTGGTCATCTCCTGCATGAAGAGCATCACCCCCGACAAGGTGCGCATCCCCGTCTTCATCGTGGTCATCGCCGCCTTCGTCACCATCCTGCAGATGGTCATCAAGGCCTATCTGCCCGACGTCGACAAGTCGCTGGGCCTCTTCATCCCCCTCATCGTGGTGAACTGTATCATCCTGGGCCGCGCTGAGGCCTTTGCAGCCAAGAACTCCCCCCTCGCCTCGCTCTTCGACGGCATCGGCATCGGCCTCGGTTTCACGATGGCCCTGACGCTGCTGGGCATCGTGCGCGAGGTGCTCGGTTCCGGCTCCATCTTCGGTTTGGCCTTCATCCCCGAGGACTACAACATCCTGCTCTTCGTGCTGGCTCCCGGTGCCTTCATCACCCTGGGCTATCTCATCGCTATCGTCAACAAACTAAAGAAGTAAAGACCGTATGGAATACCTATTGATATTTATCAGCGCCATCTTCGTCAACAACATCGTGCTGGCGCAGTTCCTGGGCATCTGCCCCTTCCTCGGTGTCTCCAAGAAGATTGACACGTCGCTCGGCATGTCGGCCGCCGTCGCCTTCGTGATGGTGCTCGCCACGCTGGTCACCTGGCTGGTGCAGATCTACGTGCTCAACGTGTTCCACCTCGAGTACCTGCAGACCATCGTCTTCATCCTGGTCATTGCCTCGCTCGTGCAGATGGTGGAGATCATCCTGAAGAAAGTCTCACCCGCCCTCTATCAGGCACTGGGCATCTTCCTGCCGCTGATCACCACCAACTGCGCCGTGCTCGGCGTGGCCATCCTGGTCATCCAGAAGGAGATGAACCTCGGCCAGTCCATCATGTACGCCTTCTCCACCGCCTTGGGCTTCGGCCTCGCCCTGACCGTCTTTGCCGGCATCCGCGAGCAGTTGGCCCTCACCAATGTGCCCAAGGGCATGCGCGGCATGGCCATCGTGCTGGTGTCGGCCGGTCTGCTCAGCCTCGCCTTCATGGGCTTCTCTGGCGTCGACGGCGGCCTGCGCAAGGTCTTTGGTCTCGACTAATCCATCCCGCATATTTTGTTTCGGGCAAAGGGCTATCAGGATGCTGTTCCTGGTAGCCCTTTTTGTGCAGCCTCGTCTGCCGACCTGCTAATTTTTATTTAAATTAAGTGATTAAACGAATGTAAATTTTGTCAGGCCGCTCGCAAACGGACTTTAAAGGGTGGCCGTGAAATGTTAAATTGCAACAAAAAGAGCGGACAAATTGTCAGTTTCCGACATTTTGACTATATATTTGCACCAACGGTTTTCAGCAACAAAAGAATCATTAACAAAACGAACATGAATATGAAAAAGATTGCAAATTATCTGGTTCCGACTCTCAGTCTGGCCGCCATTGTTTTCTCGGTAGCAGCCCTCAACCAAACACATGCCGCTACAAGTAACACCCCATCGGTAACAACGATGACAGAGATGGCATCGATGCCCGCCGCACAGCCGGTCGATCTGACCTATGCTGCCGAAAAGGCCTTGCCATCGGTGGTCTACATCCGTTCGGTCATCAACTCTAAGATTCAGACCGTCGAGGTGCAGAGCGATCCGTTCGAGGATTTCTTCAGCGACCCGTTCGGCGGATTCTTCGGACGTGGACAGCGCGGCCAGGGCAACACTCGCAAGCGCCAGGTGCAGACCCCCAAGCGCGATGCAGCAGGCTCGGGCGTGATCATCTCTGCCGATGGCTACATCGTGACCAACAACCACGTGGTCGACGGGGCTGACGAACTGACCGTGAGTCTGTCGGACAACAAGGAGTATTCGGCCCGCGTGATCGGTGCCGACAAGACCACCGACCTGGCCCTCATCAAGATTGACGGCCGCAACCTGCCCGCCATCAGCATCGCCAACAGCGACAACGTGAAGGTAGGCGAATGGGTTCTGGCCATCGGCAACCCGCTCGGCCTGAACAACACGGTGACCGCCGGCATCATCTCAGCCAAGGCCCGCACGCTGGGTGCCAATGGTGTGGAGAGTTTCATCCAGACCGATGCTGCCATCAACCAGGGCAACTCGGGTGGCGCACTCGTCAACACTAACGGCGAACTCATCGGCATCAACGCCATGCTCTACTCGCAGACGGGTTCCAACATCGGCTACGGCTTTGCGATCCCCACCACGATGATGAACAAGGTGGTAGACGACCTGAAGCAGTACGGCACCGTGCAGCGCGCCCTGATCGGTATCAGCGGACGCGACGTGAAGGCCCAGGTGGATCAGGAGAAAGAGGAAGGCAAGGAAGCCACTGACTACGGCACGATGGAGGGCATCTATGTGGCTGAAGTCGTGGAGAGCAGCGCTGCCGCCGAGGCCGGTATCGAGAAGGGCGACGTGATCATCGAGGTGGACGGTCAGAAGGTGACCAAGTTCGGCGATCTCTCGGGCATCATTGCCCAGAAGCGTCCTGGCGACAAGGTGACCATCACCTATCTGCACAACAAGCACAAGCACACCAAGCAGGTGACGCTGCGCAACGAACAGGGCACCACCCGGGTGGTGAAGAATGCCGATCTGGACGTGCTGGGAGCCGACTTCCGCGAGGTGACACAGCAGCAGAAGGAGCAACTGGAGATTCAGTATGGCCTGGAGGTCATCAAGGTGACTGGCGGCAAGATGAAGGAGGCCGGCGTGCCCAAGGGCTTCATCATCCGTCAGGTGAACGACGAGCCGATGAAGACTGTGGAGGACCTGCAGGAAGCAGTCAAGACTGCCTCCACTTCGAAGGAGCCCGTGCTCATCATCAAGGGCGTGTTCCCCACCGGCAAGCGCGGCTACTATGTGGTGCAGTTGGACAACTAAGAATCCCATCTGAGATAACAGGAATTGGGGGAAATCGGGAATCAATGCAGCCCGGTTTCCCCCATTCTCTGAGAAAAATAACAACTTTATTTGGCTGTTTCATTTTTTATCCGTACCTTTGCCGCCAATTAGGCTTTAAACTGGTACCAAGATGAGACAACTGAAAATCACGAAATCTATCACCTCCCGGGAGAACGAGTCTCTCGAGAAATATCTTCAGGAGATCAGCCGAGAGGAAATGATCAGCCCTGAAGAAGAGGTGGAACTGGCACAACGCATCAGGAAGGGCGACCGACGGGCGCTCGAACGGCTGACAAAGGCCAACCTCAGGTTCGTGGTTTCCGTGGCCAAGCAGTACCAGAACCAGGGCCTCTCGCTCTCAGACCTCATCAACGAGGGCAACGTGGGCCTAATCAAGGCCGCCGAGAAGTTCGACGAGACCCGCGGCTTCAAGTTCATCTCCTATGCCGTGTGGTGGATTCGCCAGAGCATCCTGCAGGCCATCGCCGACCAGAGCCGCATCGTCAGGGTGCCCGTCAACCAGGTGGGAGCCATCAACAAGATCACCCGCATGTCGAACCGCTTCGAGCAGGAGCACGAGCGCAAGCCATCGCTCGAGGAACTGTCAGAGCAGATCGACCTGCCGGAAGAAAAGATTGACGAGGCCATCAACGTCAGCGGACGTCACGTGTCGATGGATGCACCCTTCGTGGACGGCGAAGACAGTTCGCTGCTCGACGTGATGATCAACGACGACTCACCCTCGGCCGACCGCGCGCTGGTGCTCGAGTCGCTGCGCGATGAAATCAAGATTGCCCTGCTCTCCCTCGGCGAGCGCGAGCGCAACATTATCAAGGCCTTCTATGGCATCGACCAGCCGGAGATGACGCTCGAGGAGATAGGCGAAAAGTTCGGCCTCACCCGTGAGCGCGTCCGCCAACTGAAGGAGAAGGCCATCCGCCACCTCAGGGCCAACACCAAGAACAAACTCCTCAAGAGTTATCTGGGGCAGTAGGTAGTTTACAGTTAACAGTTTATAGATAATAGTTCAACATTGAAAAGATTAGGATTCATACTGATGATGGCCGTGATGCTCGGAGTGGGCATGACCGCCGAGGCCAAGAAGACGATGGTGCCCAAGATGTATATGTTCGGCATTGCCGCCTCGTTTAACGACTCCATCGTCTACTTCACCAATGTGCAGGAGGTGGATAGCGCATGGATTGAGTCGAAGAACAACTTCCTGCTCGACCGCCACGTCTACTCGGCACAACTGCGCGAATATCTGGCCAACCAGTTGCAGATGCCCTATCGCACCTGCATTGTCTACTACAACACCAACCGCACGAAACTGGAGAAGAAGTTCATCAAGGTGCGCAGCCTCTACATGCAGCAGAAAAAGAAGCAGCCCCGCCAATACGACCTGCGCTACGTGGAGAACGACGCCTTCCAGTTCAAGGCCCTCGATGCCAGTTACTACATCGACGAGCCCGCATCAGAAGAGGAGAGGAGGTGACGCGTGGCAAATAAATACTTCCGCATAGGTGGACACCGCATCTGCCTGCGTTTTCAGGATCACGACCAGCAAAACTCCATGGCCCTGCTGCCCTCGTTCACACCCTTCCGGACGGACGATGCTGCAGCAGACGACGAGCCGCTGCTCTTCACCCTCACCATCGACGACACCCTCCAGCCCGCCCAGGAGAAAACCCTCGTGCGCAACTTCGACACAGGCAACGGCGACACCGAAGTATGGCAGTTGCCCGATGGCGGCTATCAGTTTGTCATCTTCAACACACGCAAACGCCAATGCTGCCTGCTCATCTGCAGTGCCGACTTCAGCCAGTGCTGCTGCGCGCTGCAGGGCGACTGGGTGATGCGCTCCTTCGGGCTCAACGATGCCCTGATGCTCATCTACGCCTTTGCCGGCTCCTTCCGCCAGACCCTTCTCATCCACGCCTCGTGCATCCTCTACCAGGGCCGCGGCTACCCCTTCATTGCCGCCAGCGGCACGGGCAAGAGCACCCACACCAGTCTCTGGATGAAGCACATCGAGGGGGCACAACTCATGAACGACGACAACCCCATCATCCGCATCGGTGCCGACGGACAGCCCGTCATCTATGGCTCGCCCTGGAGCGGCAAGACACCCTGCTACCGCAACATCCAGGCTCCCCTGGGGGCCGTCACCCGCATCGAGCGCGCCCCCCGCAACAGTATCGAGCGCCTGCGCCCCGTCTACGCCTTCGCCTCGCTGCTGCCCGCCTGCTCCAGCATGAAGTGGGACGGGCCCATCTACGACAACCTCTGCCGCGCCGTCTCGCGCATCGTAGAGACCACCCCCATATTCACCCTCCATTGTCTGCCCGACGAAGAAGCCGCCCGCGTATGCCACAGCACGATAGCATTCTGACACGCCAACTGGCCAACGACCAGTTCCTGCCCTTCGTCGTAGAACAACTGCGCCAGGGCCACACCGCCACGCTCCCCCTGCGCGGTCGCAGCATGCGCCCCTTCCTGGAGGACGGACGCGACAAGGCCCTGCTCCAGGTGGCCGACCACCCGCAGGTAGGCGATGCCGTGCTGGCCGAGATCAGCCCCGGCCACTTCGTGCTGCATCGCATCATCAGCATCGAGGGCAACCAAGTCACCCTGCGTGGCGACGGCAATCTGGGCGACGAGCACTGCACGCTCAGCGACATTCGCGCCAAGGCCCTGGGCTTCTACCGCAAGGGCCGCCAGACGCTCGACTCCACCGACGGCCGCAAGTGGCGCATCTACTCCTGGTGGTGGACACGCCTCTACCCCATCCGCCGCTACCTGCTCTTCGCCCTCCACCCCCACATTCCACAGAGATTTAAGAACAAATAACTAAAGAATATGAAGACAAAGAAAGGATTCCGCCTGCGCACCGTCTGCGGCGAAAACATCATCGTGGCCGAAGGCATCGAGAACATCGACTTCAGCCGCATCATCAGCATGAACGAATCGTCAGCCTATCTCTGGCAGAAGGTTCAGGAGGGCGTCGACTTCGATGCCTCCACCCTCACCCAGTTGCTCCTCGAACAGTACGAGGTAGACGAGGCCACCGCCCGCCGCGACGCCGAAGCCCTCATCGCCAAATGGCTTGACGCAGGCATCATCGAGTGAACTATATGGGCATCGTCAGACGAAGTGCCAAGAATCTCCCGACGAAGTGCCTAGAATCTCCCGACGAAGTGCCTAGAATCTCCCGACGAAGTGCCTAGAATCTCCCGACGAAGTGCCTAGAATCTAAGCGAAGGTTGCACCTTGCTGTGTACTGATTTTGGTTGACAGTTTTGTTCGTTATTCCTAATTGGGTTTACACTTTACTTTTCTTATTCCTATACAGGTTGTCAGTTCTGTGACTTTATTCCTGTTTCGGTTTACACTTTTGTCTTTATTCCTAAG
>JAFUST010000105.1 GCA_017467535.1 Prevotella sp.
AGGGTGCGTAGTACTGCATGGCAGCGGGATCGGCAGCGGTGGCAGCCACCACGATAGTATAGGGCATGGCGCCGTGCTCCTTCAGCGTCTGCACGAGGGCAGCCACGGTGGAGGCTTTCTGGCCGATGGCCACATAGATACAGTAGACAGGCTTGCCTGCCTCGTAGAAACTCTTCTGGTTGATAATCGTGTCGACAGCAATGGCGGTCTTACCCGTCTGGCGGTCGCCAATGATCAACTCACGCTGTCCGCGACCAATGGGAATCATCGAGTCGACAGCCTTCAGGCCGGTCTGCAGCGGCTCCTTCACGGGCTGGCGATAGATGACGCCAGGGGCCTTGCGGTCGAGCGGCATCTCGAACGAGTCCTTCAGGTCGATGTCGCCCTTGCCGTCGATGGCCTGGCCGAGGGGGTTGATGACGCGACCGAGCATATTGTCGTTGACACGGATGCTGGCGATACGGCGTGTACGCTTGACCACCATGACCACCTTGATGCCCGACGTAGTGCCCAGAAGCACGCAACCGACGTTGTCTTCCTCCAGGTTCATCACGATGGCCATCGTGCCATTCTCGAACTCCAGCAGTTCGTTGGCTTCAGCGTTGCGCAGGCCGTAGATGCGGGCCACGCCGTCGCTCACCTGGAGCACGGTGCCCACCTCGTCGAACTGCTCACCGCTCGATATACCCTTCAACTGGTCGAGCAGCACCTGACTGACTTCGCTTGGTTTAATCTTATCTGACATAATTCAAATTTCGTTATTACGTTATAACGCTATGACGTTACTTCTTCCAATTGTTAAGAATCGTGTTGAGTTTCGACTTGACGCTCGAATCCATGCGATAGGTGTCGTACTCGAGGATGAACCCGCCGATGATGTCGGGATCGACCTCAGTCTCAAACTCCACAGTTCCCTGAGTCTTGGCTTCCACCATCTGGCGCATCTTCTGCTCCATGGCAGGCGACACGGCCACGGCGGTGGTCAGTTTTCCACGGATGATGTTCTTCTGCTTGCGATAGAGCGTGACGTACGAATTGGCCATGAACTGAATCATGTTCTCCCTGTCCTCCTTCAGCACCAAGGCGATGAAGGCCTGTGACAACGGGGAGGCCTGCTTGCCGCCAATGGCGGTCTGCAGGAGCATCTCCTTCTTGTCCTTGGGGAGCATCGGATTGTCTATCGTGTGCCGAAGTTCAGGCACCTCGACGAAACTCCTTGCCATGAGCATCATCTCCTGGTACACGCTGTCTTCGATGTTCGCATCGGTGGCACTCTTCAGCAGAGCACGTGCATAACGAACCGATATGACTCCTATATCCATACGCTAACCGTTTTATTTCTCGTTTACAGCAACATCATCCAGCATACGGTCGATGAGATCCATCTGTGCCTGGTCGCCCTGCAGGTTCTGCTTGAGCACCTTCTCGGCAATCTCGACACTGAGCGTAGCCACCTGACGGCGAATGTCGGCGATGGCCGCCTTCTTCTCCTGCTCGATGGCCGCCTTGGCGTCTTCCAGCAGTCGGGCGCCCTCCTCGCGGGCCTTCACCTGGGCTTTCTCTACGATGGCGTCGCGGGTCTCGGCAGCCTCCTTCAGTATCTGAGCCTGCTTCTCGCGAGCCTCCTGCAAGATGGATTCACTTTCCTTCTGTATATTGGCCAGTCGCTCGTTGGCCTCGTGAGCCTTGCGCAGCGAGTCATCGATGAAAGCCTTGCGCTCTGCCACCATATTGGTGATGACAGGGAAACCAAACTTCCACAGGATGAACAGCACTACGAAGAACGTCAGAGACATCCAGAACAGTAGGCCAGTATTCGGAATCAATAAATCCATACGCTGAACTTTCTACGTTGGTTTGTGGATTATACCTCTTTATTATTAAGAGAGACACATGAAGGCGATCACGGCTGCAAACAGAGCCACACCCTCAATCAGAGCGGCGGCGATAATCATGTTGGTCATCAACTTGCTGATTACCTCGGGCTGACGGGCCATAGCGTCCATGGCCGAACCGCCAATCTTACCAATACCAATACCTGCGCCAATAGCAGCGAGACCTGCGCCTACAGCGGCGCCAAACTGTGCAACACCAGTGATGTCCATTAATAATGATGTAATCATAATTGTTTGTTTTTTTAGATTGTTATTATTATTGTTTTTTACTTTTTTACCTTTTTAATGTTCATGTCCCTCAGGCACGGCACGCGCCATACCGATGAACACGGACGAAAGTAGGGTGAATACCATGGCCTGGATGAAGCAGACCAGACACTCGAGGCACATCATGAAGATGGCCATCACCACGCTCACGGCACTCATGCTGTAGAACACGCCGGCCGACATCGTGGCCACCAGGAAGATGATGCACGGCATGGCCACGGCAATGGCATGACCGGCCATCATGTTGGCGAAGAGACGGATCATCAGCGCGAAAGGCTTGGTGAAGATGCCCACAAACTCGATGACAGGCATCAGGGGTACGGGGCACTTCAGCAGCAGGGGCACATCGGGCCAGAAAATGTCCTTCCAGTAGTGCTTGCTGCCCGAGAACTGAACCACCACGAAGGTGCAGAGAGCCAGGAAGAAGGTGACGGCAATGTTGCCAGTCACGTTGCCACTGCCGGGAGGGAACGGAATGAGGCCCATCACGTTGCA
This sequence comes from Prevotella sp., assembly GCA_017467535.1. Classification (GTDB taxonomy): domain Bacteria; phylum Bacteroidota; class Bacteroidia; order Bacteroidales; family Bacteroidaceae; genus Prevotella. The sequence goes on from JAFUST010000105.1 coordinate 2,658, forward strand.
GGTGAAGATGAAGAAGAAGCAGGTGAGCAGGTAGGGCACGTACTTCTCATAGCCCTTGCCGATGCCCGGCTTGATGATATCATCCACTACATACATGACCAGCATCTCCACCAGGCCCACAAAGCCGCCAGGGGCAGCATCGGAGGCCTTGCGCTTCTTGTACCAGCGTGCACTCAGCAGGATGCAGCACAAGAGCAGGGCCACGTTGATGAACATCACGGCTACGGTCTTCGTGATGGAGAAGTCGAGCACGGGCTGCACCTCCGTTTCCGGACTCTGTTCGCCCGCCCGTAGCCTTTCTACTATCTTGCCTGCATGTTCACCCTCCGTGGCTATGGCCAGGTTGTAGGGTCCCGTGCGCAGTCCGTCGGCATCGGCATGATGCTCAAACTGCGACGAGCAGAACACGTGCCAGCCCGTGGAACTATGCACGATGATGGGCAGCGGTATGGCCAGGCCCACCGTGTCGCCCTCAGCATTCACATAGTCGGTCACATGCCAGTCGTGAGCGTCCTGAATATGCTCCAGCACCACCTCCTTGGCATTGAATTCGGCAGCCTTCGCTCCCGTTGTCAGTGCCATGAGCATCAGTGCCATGCAAAGCAGTCGTTTCATGTGATACATTATCTAATGTTTATTCTTTTTTGGTTTATTCCTTAATGCCTCAGAGAGAGCGTCACCGTCATCATCAGCACATACATTATTATATATACAATGGCGAACCGGGTGGTTTCTTCTCTGGTTTCGCTGAAGAACACGCTTATCGCGAAGAGCGTGGCCAGCAGCAGGAAGCGTATGGCAGCCATCAGCAGGCAGAACTGGGGCAGGCGGTCAGGCGAATGACGCTTCACGAGGTCAAAGCCCTTGACATAGGCCACGCCCAGCAGCGTGATGAGCAGTGCGGCAACGATGTAGATCACTCCGATTTCTCTACACAGAGTGACACCTCGTTCTTCTGCACTTCAACGAACCCGCCCAGAATCTCCAGTTGCTGTCCGTCGTACTCCACGATGCCTTTCTGCAGTGTCGAGATGATGGGCGCGTGGTCCTTCAGAATCTCAAACTGTCCCTGCGTGCCGGGTACCCTCACCCGCTCCACTTCGCCGGTGAACTCTATCCTCTCAGGAGATACTATTTTCAGTTTTAACATTCTATTCTTTATTGAATATTGAACATTGAGCATTGAACATTGTTACCGAAGATTGAGCCTCAAACAGGGTGACGCACGGCCAATGTTCAATTTTCAATCTTCCATTTCCAATGCCCTACCCCTTCGCAGCCTCCAGCAGTTTCTTGGCCTTCTCCTTGGCCTCTTCAATGGTGCCCACGTTGAGGAAGGCCTGCTCGGGCAGGTCGTCCACCTCGCCGTCGAGAATGGCATTGAAGCCCTTGATGGTCTCTTCGATGGGAACCATCACGCCGGGCAGACCAGTGAACTGGGAAGCCACGGTGAACGGCTGCGACAGGAAGCGCTGCACACGGCGGGCACGATTCACTGTCAGTTTATCCTCGTCGGAGAGTTCGTCCATACCCAGGATGGCGATGATGTCCTGCAACTCGTTGTAGCGCTGCAGAATCTCCTTCACACGCTGAGCACAGTCGTAGTGCTCCTTGCCCACAATCAGCGGGTCGAGGATACGCGAGGTAGAAGCCAGCGGATCCACGGCGGGATAGATGCCCAAACCGGCAATCTTACGGTCGAGCACGGTGGTGGCATCCAGGTGGGTGAACGTCGTGGCAGGTGCGGGGTCGGTCAAGTCGTCGGCAGGCACATAGACAGCCTGCACAGAGGTGATACTGCCCTTCTTCGTCGAGGTAATGCGCTCCTGCATGGCACCCATCTCCGAGGCCAGCGTCGGCTGGTAGCCCACGGCCGATGGCATACGGCCCAGCAGGGCAGACACCTCGGAACCGGCCTGAGTGAAACGGAAA
>JAFUST010000106.1 GCA_017467535.1 Prevotella sp.
ATCGAGCGTCTTGTTGGTCTCGTGCAGTTCCAGAATCTTATAGTACAGGAATTCCGTCTGCATCACGATTTGGTCGTCGGCCACGTCGCGCTGCAGTTGGCGCCCCTCCACCTGCAGGTCGGCCAGTCGGTTGTAGTTCGCAATGCGGCCTCCCGTGTAGATGGGTTCTATGAGGGTCAGTCCGGCGCTCGTCCCCTTCTTGACGATGCCTATCGTGAAATCCTCCACGGTAAAGTCGCCGCTCAGCTCCTGGTTCAGGTAGTCCACGTCTTCCTGTTCCAGCACTCTGTATTTCGCCAGATAGTCGCTGCTGCGGAAGTGGAAGGCTGAGGCCGACAGCGTGGGGAAATACTTCGAGCGGGCCAGCTTCTGCTGCTCCTTGGCCATCAGGATGTCGTTCTGCGCATCCTTGGCCGCCGTGTTGCCCTTGCGGGCGGCCTCTACACACTGCTCCAGCGTCATGATGCGCTGGGCATGCGCCCCTGCGGGGCTCAATAAGAAATAAAAAATAAACAAATATAAATTATGCTTCATGTTCGTCATTTGTTGAGTTAAACCGATTTCTTACCATGCAATAGCCGACGGGAATCATGGTGATGATGAAGAGCATGGACACCAGAGCGCCCAGGAAGATGACCACGCCCATGGGCCCCCAGAGCGGCGTGTTCTTGATGACCATCGGGATGACACCCATCGACGCGGCCATCGACGTGAGGAACACGGGACGGAAGCGCCGTTTGGCCGACTCTATTGCCGCCGTTGCCACGTCGAGGCTTTCCTTCAAGCGCAGCTCCTCAGCATAGTCTATCATGATGATGCCGCAACGGGTGATGATGCCCATCAGGGCAATGAAGCCCAGGATGCCCGTGGCACCAAACTCCTGGCCGAACACCAGCATGCCCAGTGCACCGCCCAGTGTGGCGAAGCCTAATGAGTACATGATGAGCAGCGTTAGGGGGATGCTCTTCAGGTGGAACACGATGATGAAGAAGATGAGCAGCACGGCAATCTCCAGTCCCAAATAAAGCTGTGGCCGATAGACGGCCTCCATCTCGGCCTGTCCGCCCTGCTGCATGGTGATGCCCTTAGGCAGGCGGAGTGTCTGCAGGTCGCTGTACACTTCCTTGGTCACCTTTCCGATGACGGCGCTTCTTCCCGTCATACCAAAGACGGAGGCCGTGCGCTGTCCGCCGGTGCGGTTGATGTTGCCGTCGCCCCAGCCGGGTTTGACGTCGGCCACCTGCGACAGCGAGGCCGTGGTGAGCGTCGGTAGGAGTCCCGTCACGCGGATGTTCTTGAAGTCCTCCACGGTCTGGTTGATGCCGTTGGCATCCTTGATGACCACGTTGACCTCATGGTCGCCCTCCCAGATAGATGTCACGGGCAGTCCGCCGCCGTAGCGCAGTGCGAAGTTCAGCGAGAGCAGCGACTTGCTCAGTCCAAAGTGGTTGGCTTCCTCCGGGTTCATGACCACCTCCAAGGAACTGTAGTTCGTACCGAAACTGGTGGTCAGCACGGCTATATCCTTATTCCTGGCCAGACGGTAGCGGATGCTGTCGACGGCCACGTGCAGACTGTCCAGGTTGTCGCCCTGCACCTTCACCTCAATGGGGTAAGTTCGGTCTGAATATTCCAGTTGGCGGAACATCACCTGAGCGTCGGCAAAGTGATAGGCATACGGCTCAGAATAGTCGTTCAGCATGCCCTGCGTCTCTGCGTCGCTATGGGTGTTGACAATAAACTGGGCAAAGTTGCTGCCGCCGAGACTGGGGATGAAGGTGGCGTGGAATCGCGGTGCTCCGCTGCCGTAGAACACGGTCAGGTTCGCCACACGCGGGTCCTGCCGCAAGATGCTGGCCAGACTGTCGGCCACCGCCGCCGTATGGTGCAGGTCGGTGCCGCTGGGCAGCATCACGTCGACGGTAAACTGGTTGCGCTCGGCTCTCGGCATCAGCCGCTGCGGTATCAGCGTCATGAGCATGCCGCCCGCGACAATGCAGGCCAGTCCTACAGCCATTGTCGTCTTCTTGTGGCGGAAGCAGGCCTCAATCATCCGGTCGTAGACGTGCTGTAGTCTGTCCAGCATCGAAACGCGATTCTCACCTCTCACCTCTAACCTCTCACCTCTCACCTCTAACCCCTCACCTCTCTTTAGTCCTTGACGTATGAACCGGTATTGCAGGATGGGTACGAAGAAGATGGCCACCAGCAGCGACACCGTCAGCACAATGGAGATGGAATAGGGGAACCACTGCAGGAAGTCGTGTATCACTTGGTCGGTGGTGAAAATGAGCGGGAAGAAGGTGATGCTGATAACCAGTGTGGCCGTGATGATGCTCTTCACGAACTCGCGCGACGACTCGATGGCCGCCTTCCACCGGCTGACGCCCGCATCCAGCTTGTCCAGATAGCAGTCTACCACCACCACGCTGTCGTCGACTATCATTCCCAACGAGACGATTAGCGCCGCCAGCGTCACCGTGTTGATTTCCAGTCCAAACAGGAGGAACAGCCCCAGCGACGAGAAGATGGTGATGGGGATGGTGGCCACGGCCACGCCAGCCACCCGCAGGGGCAGCATCAGCATGACCACGATGACCACCGACACGATGGCGATGAGCATCTCCCACATGAAGTCCTCTATGGAGTGACCCACCACCTGGCTCTGGTCACTGATGATGTTGATGTGCACGTCATCGGGCAGCGTCGCCTGGTAGTCGCTGATAATCTCCTTCACCCTGCCGCCAAACTCTATGACGTTTGCACCGCGCGTCATCTGTAACGACAGCAGGATGCACTTCTGGCCGTTGTTCCTGATGTACTGGCGCGGGTCTGGATACTCACGCTCAATGGTGGCTATGTCGCCCAGACGTACCACCCCTCCCGTGGGGTCGCTGCTGATGATGGCCTGTGCCAGGTCGTTCTCTGAGTTCAGCGACGGCTGTACATGGATGGCCCTGCTCAGCTGGCCGTCGTCCAGACTGCCCGAATAGAAGGTGCCGTTCAGGCCTGACACCTTGCTCATCAGCATGGCCGTATTGATGCCGTAGAGCGACAGGCGGTCGCGGTCCAGATAGATGGACAGCTGTTCCTTTTGACCGCCCATCCTGACAATGTTTGCCAGTCCGGGCACTGTCCGCAGCCGGTCGCTCAGCCCGTCCACGTAGTCGCCCATCTCGCGGTAGCTTTTTCCTTCACCCTCCAGCGTCACCAGCATCGACGACGACTCGCCAAACTCATCATTCACCACTAAGTCCACGACGCCGTCCGGCAGTTTCGCCTTCAGCAGCGGCAGACGGCCTTTCATCTTGCTCCAGAACGCGGTCTGGTCCGTCACCGAACGGTCCAGATAGACCATCGCCACACAGGCGTTGTTGACGCAGATGGTCTTGGTCCGCTGCTTGTTCACCTCCTTGAAGGTCCATAGAAACTCTTCCATGGGTCTGGCCAGCTGACGTTCCACCTCCTGTTCCGATGCACCGGGATAGACGCCCACCACCAGTCCAACGGGGATGTTAAACTGCGGAAACTCGTTCTTGGGTATCTTGACCAGCGAGAACACGCCGGCCAACATCATCATCACCACCAGCAGCAGTGTGATGTTCTTATGCCTCATGGCCGAAGCCACCAAATTCGTCCTATCTTTCTTCTCAGTCATGACTCTTCACTTTCACGTCTTCGCTCACCTTGTTCTGTCCTTCGGTGATGACGACGTCACCCGTCGTTAGTCCCGTCTCAATGACGACACCCTCGTTGATGACGTCGCCCGTTGTCACGCCTTGCCGGTGAGCCTTACCGTCCTTCACTAACCAGACGAACTTGTCCTGCCCGCTAATCTGGATGGCCTGCTGCGGCACGACGATGGCGTAGTCGCCACCCGTCGCGTTTTCCAGCCTCATCTTGCAGACCATGCCCGGCAGCAGCTGGTGACCATGGTTCTCCACAACGGCCTTCACCTCGTAGGCGTGGCTCACGGCACTGGCCGTCACTCCACGGTTCACAATCTTGCCCGTAAACACCTGGTCGCCCAGCGCGCCCACGGTGAACGTCACCGTCTGACCCACCTGCACCTTGCCTATCTCCTTCTCGGGCACCGACAGGGCTACCTTTACACGGTTAATCTTCACCAGCCTGAAGCCTGTCACACCCGGCACCACACTGGCACCCACATGCACCGTGCTACTGGCCACGTAGCCGTCGAAGGGAGCCTTCAGCACGATTTCGTCGACGCTCTTTCTCGATATGGCCTCGGCAGCCTTGGCCTTGGCCAGCGCCGTCTCCATCTCCACCATCTTGATTTCAGGCAGCGTTCCCTTGTCATATAGGTTCTTCAGGCGCTTGTAGGCATCCTCGGCCTGACTCAGCGTGGCGGCACTGATGTCGTGGGCGTTTCTCACGTTCTGCCCGTCCACCTCAGCCATGGCTTGGCCCCGGCGCACGAACTGGCCCTCGTCGACCATCACCCGCACCACGTTGCCTATGACGCCAAATGACACGTTGGCGCCGTCTTCCTCCTCAATGGTACCCATATAGTTCTTGCTAACGACGTGCGAACTCGAAGCCACCGTCATGGTCTTCACGTTCACGATTGTTTCCTTCGGTGCCTGCTCCTTCTGCGCGCACGACGCAAAGGCCATCAGGCAAACGGTGCTCAGCCACAGGGCCGGCTTGCAAGGTCTTAATTTCTGTTTCATACGTAAATTTTAATGTTTGTTATTACATTCCGTTTTCTTTTCTTTGTGACGGCAGCGGGAAATTCCCGGGCAAGCTCGCCCGCTCGAACTTGTTCGTTTGCCAGAGCAAGAACCCGTAGCCTTTCGCACCCGCTACCGCCTGTCTTAATAGTTCGCCCTCATCCATTTGAGTATCTCGGCGAAAAAGGTGAGTCCTGATAACTCATGGTTGCTGGTGCCCAGTTCCTTTTTCCCTTCGCCACTGTAGTCACCTACAAACTCCTCCGTCTTGATGTTGTGCTCCTTCAGGAACTTGCTCATGGCATAGAAGTTGTCCACGGGCACGACATCGTCCTTCGTGTCGTGGAAGAGCATCACGTCGAGGTCGCTGCGGGGCGTCCAGCCCTTAGTGAGCGCGTCTGCGCTGAAGGCGGCCTTGAAGCGTTGCGACAGGGAGCTTTTGTTGTCGAGGACGGCCGCTGTGCAGATGTCGCCCGTCTTCCGGGTCTTGATGAGTTCCTCGTCCAGGGCCTTGCGCTTGTACTTTTTGCTGAGGAACCACTCGTCGAAGTTGGCGGCCACGGGGTCTTTCAGGTAGTCGTGGATGTCGTAGCCCAGACTGCAGAAGTGGTTGTAGGCCCAGAGCACGTTGCAGACGGTGCTGGGCATCTCTGTGTCGCCCGTGGTGATGGCGTCGTACATCGAGTTGATGTCGTAGGGGCCGTCGCCGGCGAAGGCCCGTTTCACCTTGACCTCCGGATGGCGTTCTGAAATCTCGCGCAACACGCCCATCGAGGTCTGCGCGCCCTCAGAGTAGCCTACGATGATGAAGTCGTCGCCTTTCTTCACCTCCAGGTCTTCTATCAGTCGCTTGGCGGCCAGGTAGGCATCGAGCGAGGCGCGGCCGTTGGCCCGCGAGATGCAGTAGGCCTGCGGCTCCTTCTCCGTGATGCCGAAGCCGTAGTAGTCGGGAGCCACGACGATGAAGTCGGTGAGGCCTGCCGCCCCTGTGGGGAACTCGACGGCGCCGCGCGACGGTGTCTGCGTGGTTTCGTAGATGGTGAAGTGGTTATAGAGCATGATGCCGTTGAAGGGCTTGTCTTTCTCTGTCAGCGACTTGTTCACCGATATGACACCGCTCAGCGTGCAGGGATTGCCGTTGGGGTCCACCGAGGGGTAGTTGAACACGTAGTTCATCAGGTTGGAGAAAAACAGCACCGGGATGCTGTCGGTGATGCAGGGGCGGGGGAGG
>JAFUST010000107.1 GCA_017467535.1 Prevotella sp.
TGGGGACGCGGCCAGGAGACCTACGGCGAAGATCCGTTCATGAATGCCCAGATGGGCCTCTGCGTGGTGCGCGGCCTGCAGGGCCAGTCGGCCTTCGACCAGCACCGCTCCGACAAGTATCTGAAACTGCACGCCTGTGCCAAGCACTATGCCGTGCATAGCGGCCCGGAGAAACTGCGCCACAGTTTCAACATAGAGGACCTGCCTGCCCGTGACCTGTGGGAGACCTATCTGCCCGCCTTCAAGACGCTGGTGCAGGAGGGACAGGTGGAGCAGGTGATGTGTGCCTACCAGCGCTTCGAGGGTGACCCCTGCTGCGGCTCCAACCGTCTGCTGCAGCAGATCCTGCGCCAGGAGTGGGGCTTCCGCGGGCTGGTGGTGAGCGACTGCGGAGCCATCGACGACTTCTACAAGCCCAATCGCCATGAGGTGTCGGCCGACTCGGCTGCCGCTTCGGCCAAGGCCGTGCTCAGCGGTACCGATGTGGAGTGCGGACGCAGTTACCACAGTCTGCCCCAAGCCGTGCGTCGTGGCGACATCAAGGAGAGCGAGGTCGACGTCAGCGTGCGCCGACTGCTGAAGGGCCGCTTCGAACTGGGCGACTTCGATCCTGACGAGCAGGTGGGCTGGACGCAGATTCCCCTGAGCGTGGTGGCCTCGAAGGCGCACAAGCAACTGGCCCGCCAGATGGCCTGCGAGCAGATGGTGCTGCTGAAGAACAACGGCGTGCTGCCGCTCCGCTCATCGCTCATCACTAATCACTCATCACTGATGGTGATGGGCCCCAATGCCGCCGACTCCACCATGCTGTGGGGCATCTATTTCGGCCAGCCCTCTCACACCGTGACCCCGCTGGAGGGCATCCAGACCAAGGTGGGCCCCGTGGACTATCTCACGGCGTGCAGCATCACCGACATGACTGTGAAGGAGATGGCCGTGGGCCGTCAGACTGAGGCTGCCGACGGCAGCACCACGCTGCAGATGGTGGAGAAGGGCGAGAAGACCTACACCATCAGCGAGATACTGCAGGCTGCCAGCAAGGCTGAGACCATCATCTTCGTGGGCGGCATCTCGCCCAATCTGGAGAAGGAGCAGGCCCGTGTGCAGGCTCCCGGCTTCGACAATGGCGACCGCACGTCGATAGAACTGCCGCAGGTGCAGCGCGACATCCTGAAGGCCCTGCACGAGGCGGGCAAGAAGGTTGTCTTCGTCAACTGCAGCGGCTCGGCCGTGGCCCTGACGCAGGAGCAGAACGAGACCTGCGACGCCATCGTTCAGGCCTGGTATGCCGGCGAGCAGGGCGGTCACGCCCTGGCCGACGTGCTCTTTGGCGACTACAACCCCAGCGGCAAACTGGCCGTCACCTTCTATAAGGACGACTCGCAGTTGCCTCCCTTCGAAGACTATCACATGGCCGGCCGCACCTACCGCTACTTCCACGGCGAGCCGCTCTATCCCTTCGGCTACGGACTGAGTTACACCACCTTCAAGTACGGTAAGCCGTCGTACCACGACGGCAAAGTCACCGTCAGCGTGAAGAACACCGGCAAGCGCGAGGGAACGGAGATCGTGCAGGTCTACCTGCGCCGTACCGCCGATGCCGAAGGCCCCGTGAAGACCCTGCGCGGCTATGCCCGCGTTAGTCTAAAGGCCGGCGAGCGCCGGCAGGTGGAGATCAGCCTGCCCCGCGAGCGCTTCGAGACCTGGGATGCCCAGACCAACACCATGCGTGTCGTGCCTGGCCAGTATGAGGTGATGGTCGGCGCGTCGAGTGCCGAGAAGGACCTGCAGACGCTGAACGTAAACTTGTGATGGCCAGAACGACGAATCAATGGTCATGAAATATCCTCAGACGTATCTCTCTTCGGCACGACCGGCTGCCTGCCTGTGTGTGCTGCTCGTCGTCCTCCTGTGCCTGTCGTGCTCACAGCGCCAGGCCAAGTATGTCATCGGCGTGTCGCAGTGCTCGGCCGACATCTGGCGCGAGAAGCAGAACTCCGAACTGCGCATGGGCGCCTACTGCAACAAGGACGACGTGGAACTGCGCTTTGCCGCCGCCTACGACAGCGACGAGCGCCAGGTGCAGCAGATAGACAGCCTCCTGGGCACGGGCATCGACCTGCTCATCGTGGCCCCCAATCAGGTGCAGACCATCTCGCCCGCCATCGACCGCGCCTACGACAGCGGCATACCCGTCATCGTCTTCGAGCGTAAGACCAGTTCAGAGAAATACACCGCCTTCATCAGTGCTGACAACTACGAGATGGGCCGCACGATGGGCGACTATGTGGCCCAGCGATTGCAGGGCCGCGGACAGGTGCTCGAGGTGATGGGCCTGCAGGGCTCGTCGCCCGCCATCGAGCGTCACCTGGGCTTCGCCGATGCGCTGAAGGCCTGGCCCGACATCCGTCTGGTGGCCACGCTGCAGGGCGACTGGACCGAGGAGAGCGGCTACGAGGCCACCCGCCAGTGGCTGGACAGCGTGGGCACCGATGTGGGCCCCATCGACTTCGTCTTCGGCCAGAACGACCGCATGGCGATGGGCGCCCGAAAAGCGGCAGCAAATTCTTCACTCTCCACTTTGCACTCATCACTTTATTGCGGCATCGACGGCCTGCCCGGCGAGGGTGGGGGCATCCGTCTGGTGGAGGACTCCATCCTCGATGCCACTTATATCTATCCCACGCATGGCGACCGTCTGCTCCAGGTGGCCGTCGACATACTTGACGGACGGCCCTTCGACAAGGAGATACGTCTCATGTCGGCTCTGGTCACCCGCCAGAACGCCCATGCGCTGCAGATGCAGAGTGAGGAGATGGCCCGCCAGTCAGACTATCTGGACCGCCTGCACCAGCGTGCCGACAACTATCTGCAGCAGTTGGACACCCAGCATATCATCAACGTCCTGTCCCTGGTGGTCATCATCCTGCTGCTGCTCACCATCTTCTTCTTCTACCTCTATCACCGCGGCAAGATGAACCTGCAGCGAGAGCGTGTGGTGAACAACCTGTGGAATGTGGAGACACAGCAGACTCTCACTCAGCAGACTCTCCCCCAACCCCTCCCTGAAGGGAGGGGAGTGGATAGTCCTGAAGATGGAGAAAGTGACTACTCCCCTCCCTTACAGGGAGGGGACGGGGGAGAGTCTGTTGGCGGCCTTTTCATCACCCGCTTCAAGGAGGTGGTGGAGAAGCGCCTGTCGGAGAGCGACCTGAGCGTAGAGGACCTGGCGGCAGAGATGAACCTGAGCCGCGTGCAACTCTACCGCAAGGTGAAGTCCGTCACCGACTCGTCGCCCGTCGAACTGCTGCGCACGGCCCGTCTGAACCGCGGCTACCAGTTGCTGCTCACCACCGACAAGACCATCTCCGAGGTGGCCTATGCCGTAGGCTTCACCGCCCCCAGTTACTTCACCAAGTGCTTCAAGGAGGAGTTCGGCCACAGCCCCACCGACATGAAGCGGTGATGGCCGATGCCAGGCAGCAAGCAGTGCAAATCAGAAATACACTCCGAATGATACGGGCTGGAAGTTTACACCGTCGGCATAGGTGGAACTCAGAATGGTCATGGGCGAGAACTTGCCATAGATGCTGAACCAGTCGTGGATGTTCACTTCGCCCATGATGTCTACCGTGATGGGGCGTTGGTGAATCTTCTTGTATAGTTCCTTGTGCTTCTGCCCTTCAGCATCCCTGTAGCGATTCTTGATGCTGGCATAGGTGTTGAAGTTGATCACGGGGCCAAGTCCGAAGGTGAAGCCCTTGGCACGATGTTTCCACATGACAGGAACCGTCAGGCTGAACACTTTTATGCGCGAGAAGTTGGGGTCATAACCGTCAGGCAGGTTTTCTTCAGTGATGGTTCCATCGCCCAGTTTCAGGAACTTCGAGCGGCCATCCATGCGGAAGTTTCGCCAGTCTAACCCAAAGCCAATCGAGTAGCCATTCCGTTTGCCATAGGCAAACTTCTCCATCTCTGCGATGGTCCACATGATCTCCCAAGAACTGCCTACGGACTGAGGGCCCTTGAAGTCGGCGCCTGCACTATAGCAGAGGCCAACGGCCAGACGGGAACTGACTGAGTTTCTTTCAAGAGGATAGCCGTTGCCCTTGCTGTGCTTCCTGACAAAGTCGAAACTCCAATTGTCCTTGTTGATGCTGGTCTCGCTAACGTAGTTGGAGTCTACCAGGAGAATTTGACTCTCGTAGGTGTATTTGTCGTCGCTCTCCCGACCGTAGACCTTTATCTTCTGGACGGAGTCGCCTGTGACGATGCGTACCTTGTTGGGACTAAGGATGGTCAGGGTGTCGTTGTCGGCTGTGGTTGCCGAAACTGCTGAGGCCGATGCAGCCAAAAGCATCAGAATAAATAGTTTTTTCATATCGTCGTACTGTTTTATTTGATTAATTCTCGTAATGTATAGATGGAATTGAGCGCACCTTCCATGTAGATCACCGTTATCTCCTCGTTGTCGCGCTTATAGCAGAGGAAACGATTCTGCTCGTCTGCCTTTGGCAGTTGGAGCATGAGGGTTTCTTTTGAGCGGCTCTTCTCACTGGAGTAATTCTCGGCATAGGCAAAGCCGGGAAATGCCTTTATGTCCTGTTCTATCAGATTGTGAACACGATTGATTTCCTGCTTGTTGTCAGCCTTGAACCTGATGCTGCGGAAGTAACTGAGTTGATACTTCGAGAGCATCTTGCCCCTTACCCGTGTTTCCACCATACGCTGCTGGGGTATGACCTTGCCCTCGAAGAGAGGTGCTACGTTGAGTCCGCTCTGGGCTTGGGCAGTGGCAAACGTCAGGAGCCACGCCATGATGATGATCAGTATCTGTCTCATATCGCTTTAATGACTGAATAAATCGTTCAACTGTTGTTCTATATTGTCCTGAGGATCATCCTCGGCTATCTCTCCCATCAATCGCTTCATCTCTTCCATAACGGTTTCTCGGTCAGTAGTTTCCTCGCCATATACATACGCCACGCACTCCTCACTGGAGCCGTGACTGGCAACGTGGACAGCCGTCAAGGCGATGCCGCTGAGCATCAGCACACCGACGAACATCGCTGCTATCTGCATCCATCCCCACGAATGCTGCTTCTGCGGGAAGTACTTAGTTTCAAACTTCTGCCATTCCTCGTCCTTGATGTCATTGGCAATCTTCTCCTTGGCATCTTCGGCCTCGAAGGCGGAGGCACTGAGGCGCATGACCTCGTAGAGTTCGCGGCATTCCTCGTCGCTGAGCAGTTCCTGCCACTGCGCGTCGCTATACTGTTCTGGATGTTCCATCATCCGTAGGAGTCTTTCTGTCTTGTCCATTGCCTTAGGGTTTAAAGTGAGACTTGATTTTCTGGAGTGCCTGGGCGAGATGCTTATAGACGGCGGCTTCGCTGATGCCGAGTGTGGCAGCAATCTCGGCGTAGGTCTTCCGTTGCTGGTAGCGCAACTGGAACACGCGGAGCGTCTGTGGCGTCAGGGCCTGCTCGCTATAGTCGAGCAGTTGTGTCAGGCGGTCCGTCTGTGCCTCCAGTGGCATCATCTCGGTGGTGTCGTCGAGTGGCAGGAGTCTTGCTGCGCGCTGCCTCACCTGTCGCTGGCGAATCATCTTCAGGCATTTGTTGCGGACGCAAGTCAGCAGGAAACTCCCAGCCGTATCGGGACGTACGTCGATGCTGCCGTCGGCGATGCGGGCGAACACGTCGCCCACCGCGTCCCTGCTCTCCTCGTCGTCGTGCAGCAGTATCCGCGCCAA
>JAFUST010000108.1 GCA_017467535.1 Prevotella sp.
CGTAATCCTCGCGAATACGCTCGCAGGCCTGCTCGTCCAGTTCCGTCAGATGATAGTAGTCCAGGATAAGTTGGTAGGACCATGCCCAGCGATAATCACTGTAGGCATTGTGGATCTCCTCAAAGCGGTTGAGCACCTGACTGATGTTCTCGATGGTACCGCCCTTGATGTCATCGATGAGCCGCTGCTCCTCGCTCTCAGGCAGCAGCAGGCCACTGAGGTCCGTCCAGAGCCCCTTGCCCACGGCCGACTTCGGTTTGCCGAAGAATCCCTCCTTGACAGCCCGCTTCAGCACGGCTCCCATATAGATGCGCAGAGCAATGTCGTAGTATTTCAGTCCCTTGTTGAGCGATGAGGCGTTGATGACATACTCATGGAAGTTATAAGTGGTCACGTTCTCGCCCGAGGCACTGCGCAGGGCCTTCAGTATCTCGATGCCCTGCAGGATCTCACCCACGGTGAAGGGCGAGAGCCAATCGAAGTTGATGATCGACTTCTTCGACTGCTTGGAGCGCTTGTCGCGCTTGGGCCACTTCTTGATGTCACGATACAGGCCCACGGTGGTGATGTTGCGGCCGGGCACTAGATAGCAGTCGTCGCCGTAGGCCATAAGGTACGAGAACGGCAGGTTGCGGGTGTCGGGGTGGTGCATCAGTTTGCCCATACACACGGAGAAAGCACCGATGGTGGCAGGCATCAGAATATAGGAACCGCTGGCTGTCTTCGTGCCGCGCTCCAGCGTACCCCAGTGCATGGGCCCCATCTTGTAGGCGTGGTTGGAGAAGTTGGTGTTCGAGCCGGCATTGTAGAACGAGAACTGTCCGCCGATGAGCAGGCTCGACTTGTGGTGGCTGGCCGAGAAGGGGCCGCAGAAGGCAGCGCAGGCCTCGCCGTTAGCCATAAACGAATTAGCAAAGAAGAGGCTGGCCTCGGCAGTGAAGCCGTTGGTGATCTGGCAAGCCTCACCCACGAAGCAGTCCTGCATCTTCACACTGTTGTTGATTGAACAGCCATCGCAGATGATGGAGTTCTCGCAGATGACACCCGTGCCGATGAACACCGAAGCGTCCTCGCTGCTCAGGATGGTGCACTCGTTCAGTCGGGCGGCACCACTGATCTCGCAGTCGCCCTTGATGACCGTGTTGGTGATATCCTTGGTGTTGATGATCTTCACGTTGTTGCCTATGATGCCGCGCTCTGGCGTAGAGATGCGCACCTCATCGTCGATGAGTTGGCGCAGGGTGTTCATCAGTGCCTTATCGTTGTGGTGCTTCACCATAAAGGCGGCCAGTTGCGAGTTGAGTTCGCGGAAGAGCACCACGTTGCCGTCGCCCATCTCGTTGAGTACGGAGATAGTGGAACCGGCACCATAACTGGCCCCGTCGAGGGTCTCCATCGTCGAGATGTTCGAGATGTAGCAGTCATCGCCGATGGTATAGTTGTTGATGAAGTTGCCCACCTTCTCTATCAGGCAGTCGTTGCCCACAGAGACATTGCGCAGCGTGGCATCGTTGATGCCCGAGTGCTTCACGAAGCCCTTGGCCACCTCGACCTTCTTCTCAAACTTACCTAAGCGGATGTCACCATAGAACATCACGCGATGGAAGTTGTAAGGCCGGAAGTCGGGGTCAACAAGCACCCTGGCCCAGTCCTCTGCCCAGCACACATTGTTCTCGAGCACCTGGATTTCCTCCCGTGTCAGTTGTCTGTATTCTCTCATAATCATGTATCTTGTGTTTGGTTCAATCTTCTTCCGGCATCTCGTACAAGAAGTCATTGTAGGGATATTTCTGCACATGCAGTTCACGCACCTTATTATATAATACGGCACGCAGTTCGTCGATGTTCTCCTTCTGCTTGGCGGAGATAAAAAGGCAGTCACCCTGCATCTTGGCCATCCAGGT
This sequence comes from Prevotella sp., assembly GCA_017467535.1. GTDB lineage: Bacteria > Bacteroidota > Bacteroidia > Bacteroidales > Bacteroidaceae > Prevotella. Next base: position 1,905 of record JAFUST010000108.1, read on the forward strand.
CTTCTTCAGGTCGTCCAGCGAGATATTCTCCTTCGTCGGCTCCGTCAGGTCATCTTCGTCCTGCGGCGTCCAGGTGTAGGCGTCAATCTTGTTGAAGACCACCATCGACGGGGTCTCGGCACAGCCCAGTTCACTGAGTGTCTGCTCCACCACGCGGATCTGCTCCTCGAAGTCAGGATGCGAGATGTCCACCACGTGCACCAGCAGGTCAGCCTCACGCACCTCGTCGAGCGTCGACTTGAACGACTCCACCAGGTCGGAGGGCAGTTTGCGGATGAAGCCCACGGTGTCAGCCAAGAGGAAGGGCAGGTTGTCTATCGTCACCTTGCGCACCGTGGTGTCGAGGGTGGCGAAGAGTTTGTTTTCGGCGAAGACGTCGCTCTTCGAGAGCAGGTTCATCAGCGTCGACTTGCCCACGTTGGTATAGCCCACCAAGGCCACGCGAATCAGTCGACCGCGGTTTTTCCGCTGCGTTGTCTTCTGTTTGTCGATTTCTGCCAACCGCTGTTTCAACAGGGTGATACGGTGCAGGATGATGCGGCGGTCCATCTCAAGTTGGGTCTCACCGGGACCACGCAGGCCCACGGTGCCCTTGCCGCCGCCACCGCCTGAGCCGCCACCCTGGCGCTCCAAGTGGGTCCACAACCGTTGCAGTCGGGGCAGCATGTAGCGGTGCTGCGCCAATTCCACCTGGGCCTTGGCCTCAGCCGTCTGGGCCCGCATGGCAAAGATGTCGAGGATGAGCGAAGTGCGGTCGAGAATCTTCACCTGCAGTTCCTTCTCGATGTTACGGATCTGCTTAGCCGTCAGTTCATCGTCGAAGATGACCATGCCGACGGGCTCGTCCATATCCTCACACATCTTGATATAATGACGGATTTCCTCCAGTTTGCCGCTACCCACATACGTCACACTGCTTGGGCCGCTCACCTTCTGGGTGAACCGCTTCACGGTATGGGCACCAGCCGTCGTGGCCAGAAACTCCAGTTCGTCTAAGTATTCGTTGGTCTTTGCTTCGTCTTGCTGACCAGTAATCAGCCCCACCAGCACGGCCGTCTCGGCCTTCGCCTCTGAGATGACAAATTCCTTCATTCAGTATCTTGTTTTTTTACCTTATTTACTCTTTCACCTTTTCATTTAGCGCATAATCGGCAGCAAAAGTAATAAATCTGCGCGAAATATGCAAGCAATCGTTAAACTTTATGCCGGGAATGGTGTCAAATTAAAGAAAATTGATTATCTTTGCACCCAACAAACCACTTACAAATGAAACAGACTCTACTAACCCTCCTGCTCGCCGTGCTATGCCTCAGCGCATCTGCACAGCCCAACTACAACTATTCTTCCATGAGTACCGAGAAACTCGACCGAGGTGTCGTGGCCGTACGTCAGGCCGACGGCAAGGTCTTCGTGTCGTGGCGCATCCTGAGAAGCGACGCCAAGGGCGAGGCCTTCGACGTCTACCGCAACGGCGTGAAACTCAACGCCAAGCCCCTGACCGAGGGCGGCTCGTGGTTCATCGACGAGGCCCCGCTCAGCGAGGACGCCACCTACGAGGTGAAGGGTGGCTCGGCCTCTGGCCAGTTCACCCTGTGCAGCGATGCCCCCGTGGGCTATCTGCCCATCACCATCAACAAACCCGAAGGCGGACAGGTGCCGACAATGGAGCAGAACGCCCAGCGTCAGCCCCGCAACGGCGGCAACAACCGTGGCCGCGGCTTCGGTTGGCGCGACAACGGCCAGTACACCTACTCGGCCAACGATGCCACGGTGGCCGATGTCGATGGCGACGGACAGTATGAGATCATCCTCAAGTGGGATCCCTCCAATGCCCGTGACAACAGCCACGACGGCTACACCGGCCCCACCCTGCTGGACTGCTACCGCCTTAACGGGGAACAACTGTGGCGCATCAACTTGGGCCGCAACATCCGTAGCGGCGCCCACTACGTGCAATTCATGGCCTACGACTTCGACGGCGACGGCCGTGCAGAACTGATGGTGAAGACGGCCGACGGCACCATCGACGGTCAAGGCACCATCATCGGCGACTCCACCGTCGACTACCGCAACAAGGCGGGACGCATCCTCGACGGACCGGAATACATCTCCGTGTTCAACGGTCTGACCGGCGCCGTGATGGACACCAAGCCCTACATCCCCGAACGGGGCGACGTGAGCGGCTGGGGCGACAGCCGTGGCAACCGCTCGGAGCGCTACTTGGCCGGCGTGGGCTACTTCGGCAACACCCTCGGCGGCAAGCAGGTACCCTCGGCTATTTTCTGCCGCGGCTACTACACCCGCACCGTCATCGCCGCCTGGGACTGGGACGGCCTGACGCTCACCAACCGCTGGACCTTCGACACCAACGAGAAGCCCTGGCAGTCGTATGCCGGCCAGGGCAATCACAACCTGCGCATCGCTGATGTCGATGGCGACGGCCTCGACGAGATCACTTACGGTTCGATGGCCGTCGACCATGATGGCCGCGGACTCTACAACACCGGCTTCGGCCACGGCGACGCCATCCACCTCATTGCCGACCCCAAGGACGGCCAACTCTACGTGTGGGACTGCCATGAGAACAAGCGCGACGGCTCCGACCTGCGCAATGCCAGGACGGGCGAGGTCATCTTCCAGATCAAGTCAAACACCGACGTAGGCCGCGCCATGGCCGCCGACATCGACCCCACCAACCCCGGCTGCGAGATGTGGTCGACCGACAGCCACGGCATCCGCACCATGAAGGGCGACGTGCTCCACACCGCCCAGGATGCCGATGATCCGCAGCACGACAACTCGCTCGTGCTCAACGGACGCTGGCTCAGCGTCAACTTCGGCATCTGGTGGGACGGCGACCTGCTGCGCGAACTGCTCGACCACGAGACGGTGACGAAATACGACTGGCAGCAGCATCAGATTGTCGACCTGCAGAAGTTCGACGGCACGTTCAACAACGGCACCAAGTCGAACCCCTGCCTGTCGGGCGACATCCTGGGCGACTGGCGTGAAGAGGTGCTCATCCGCAACCGCGAGTCCACCGAACTGCGCCTCTACACCACCACCATTCCCACGCCCCACCGCATCGACTGCCTGATGCAGGACGCCA
>JAFUST010000018.1 GCA_017467535.1 Prevotella sp.
ACCGACACAGTGGGCATTCCCGTCACAGGATCGGCACTGAACACGGGGCGCCATGAACCGAAAAACTGTAGCAAACGCCGAAGGGCCTGTTCTTCGTAGGAGAACACATATTGTGTTAGGGCCGTCCCAAGCAATTGCACAAAGTCGTGCTGATTTTTGGTGGAAAAGATATCAATATAGATACATATTGCGTTCTTCTCCGTTTGCCGAATATGGTAAAATGCATTCCTAATGAGTCCCGTTTTACCTATTCTGCGTGGTGAAATTAACGTTGTATTGCGTCCGTTTCTGAGGTTGGCTATCAGTTCCTCCGTCTCTTCCGTCCTGTCACAGAAATACTCAGGACCAGCATATTCTGCCAGTACGAAAGGGTTCTGTAGTTTCATACTTTTCTTTGCCATATCTTTAATTTTCGATAATATTTTTGGTGTGACGGAAATTCCGTCACGGAAATCCCGTCACAGGAATCCCGCGATGCAAAGATACAACAAATAACTGAAACAAACAAATATTTCGGGCGAAATCTGTCGCTTTTGGGATAGATTTCGCCCGATAAGTTCTAAGAAAAAGTCCATCATTCGTTCTTAATGCTATTCACTGGGTTCTCTGTTGCAGCGTGCCAACCTTGGAAGGCGGCGGTAAGCAGGTTGACGGCGAGCACGATGACGAGGGAGAGCAGCAAGGGCAGGAGCGCCATTTGGATGGTGAGGCCAGAGATGCTGCCCACCATCGGAGCCAACCAGTAGGAAAGCGGGATGGCAATAACCATAGCGACAACCGACTGAATAACAACCGTCAGGAGCAGGCGCAAGGTGATGCTGCTGATTTCAGCGCCGAAGACACGACGGATGGCAATCTCGCGCCGGCGCTGACCCACGAAGTAACTGTTCATGGCCATCAGACCGAGCACGGCAATGAGCAGGGCCACCGCTGTAAAGACCGTCAGCACGCTGAGGAAGCGCTCGTAATCCTCGTACCACTCCTCATGACTCTGCATGAGCGAGTGGACGTCTCCAGCCTCCTGTCCCGTGATGGCCTTGATTTGCCGTTTGATGGCGTCTTCCACTTTCTTACGATCCCCATGATATTTCACCAATGCCTGGCGGGGCTTTCCGTATCCCCTTCTACTTATATAGGTCTCTTCATCATCGTGGAACTCCTTGGCATTGAAGATTACAAATGGCGTTGGGTGTTCCTCTTCGCGCATCACGTTCTGATAGACCATATCGGGATAGACTGCCGCTATTTCGAAATTTACCTTTCCGTCTTCCGTTACAATCTTCCGCTCGTCATCTCGCTTGCCAAACTGTCGCAGCAACTGGTGGTTCACTCCCCGGCCTTCGTCGCTGTAGGTTCGCTCTGGGTGGATGTTTAGAATGTTGAAGAAACAACTATCGCCCATCAGCAACCTCATGCTCACCACCGTTCCATCATCTGCAGAAACTGTCTGGTTCTCCAATCCCTCAAGGGGTGTGCCGTAACCAAAGCCAACTGCCTCTACCTCGGGCAGCACAAGCAGTTTGCTGCGGAACGTCTGCCGCTGACTCTCGCTGAATCCGGCGACATCCCATGTCTTGAGAATGTTTCCAATATCGTAGCCAAGCGGGCGGTTCATGCGCTCACGGATGCCGCTGCCTAAGAGCAAGGTGATGGTGAGCATGACGATAGCGAAGACGGCCTGCAAGACCATTAGCGCATGACTCCAGCGCTGCCGCACACGACGGCGGAACGTGCCGCGCACGATGTCGATGGGCTGATAGCCGCTGAGCACCGATGCGGGAACAAAACCTGCCAGCAGGCCTGTCAAGGCAATAGCAATAACGAAGCCGATGACGGCCACTATACCCGTGTCCTTCAGCAAGTCCAAACGGCAGTTGGCCATCTCGGTAGCCTTGTCTTGTAGCGTAAGAGCCAACAGATATGCCAGTACGAAAGCAACTGCCGTAAAGGCAATGCTCTCGCCGATGAGTTTGCCGAAGACTTGCAGGCGCGACGAGCCAAGGAGCCGACGTGTAGCCATTTCCTTCGACCGCTCCGTGGTGAGCGACACGCTCAGGTTCACGTAGTTGAAGATGGCGAATACCAGCACCAGTAGGGCAACAACTACATAGAGGTGGGCCATCTCCCGACTGCCGTGATTGATGTCTTCCTGTCCTAACGCACACTCCTTGGCATCATAATAGAGTGTGGACATCGGGGTGAGCGTCAGCTCCTTAGCAGCCTCCATCTGGTAAATCCAGAAGAAGGTCTTCAGATAGTCGCGCATATCGCTTGTTTTGCTCCTAAGGTCGCAGCCCTCACGCTGCATGAGGAACAGTGCGCAGCAGGCAGCATTGTTCATCTGTTCGCTCCAGGCCGAGTAGTGGAAGTGGCGCAGGTTCTCTACGTTGAACACGCACTCGTAGCCATCGGGGATGATGGAGCGGTCGAAGTCGTCCATGATGCCGCTGACGGTGTAGGTGATGTGACCTCTCCCGTCGTTCGCATCACCCAACTCCATCTCTTCATCGCCCAGCACCATCTCTTTCCCAATCGGACTCTCGTCAGGCCAGTAACGCTGTGCGAACGACTTGCTCACCACAATCTGATTGGGGGCGCTGAGCACTTTGCTGCGATCACCCGTGAGCAGGCGGTAGTCGAAGAAGGTGAAGAAGTTTTGTCCCGTCACCAGCACCTTGGTATCGACCTTCTGACCATTGATGCTGAACGTCATGCCGTAGCCAGCCATCGAGCACCAGTCCTCCACCTCTGGGAAACGGTCTTTCAGGCGCTCGCCTACGCGGAAGTGCGACATCATACACATTTCGTTGCCCACGACGAACGTTCGGTCACCTCGCGTCTGGTAACTCTCCACCGTTGTCTGGCGATAGATCAGGTCGCCCAGCAACAGCAGGAACGCCATCGATAGGCACAGGCCAACAATATTAATCAAGGTAAACAGCCGGTGGCGGCTCAGGAACTTCAGATAGCTATTCATATCTTTACTTTTTTATAATCAACACTTCGTTGTCCTTGAATGCCTCATAGCCGCTGGTGACGACGCGCTCGCCGGGCTCCAGACCTTCCAGCACTTCATAGTGCTGCGGGTTCTGGCGACCGATGCGGATGTTGCGGCGATAGGCTTTCTGGCCGCTCTTGTCGAGGACGAAAATCCATTGGCCACCTGTGGTTTGGAAGAACGTGCCGCGAGGGATGATGACGGCCTGCTCGGGCTGGCCCAGTTCCAGGTCGATGTAGTAGGTCTGGCCCGTGCGGATGTTTTCTGGGCGCTCGCCTTTAAAGATGAAGTCGCAACGGAACTTGCCCTCGCGCACCTCGGGATAGACCTTGCGCACCTGAAGCTGATACTGGCGGTCGCCACGGGTAAAGGTGGCAGTGAGGCCTTGGCGCACGCGGTCGATGTAGTGCTCGTCTATCTGCGCCTGTACTTTGTAGTCGCTGAGGTCGTTCAACTGGCCTATCTTCTGGCCGGGCTGGATGCTCTGGCCCAGCTCCACATCAAGCAGACCCAGTTCGCCGTCGATGGCCGAGCGCACTTCCAGCTTGTCCTTGCGCTGACGCACCAGCACCACATTGCGGCGCATGTTTTCGAGATTGTCCTCCATCTGGTCCATCTGCACGGTGCGATAGATGCTGTCCTGCTTCAGGCGTTTCGACACTAACGAGCGTTTTTTGGCAGAGAGTTGGTAGTCCTCCTGCGACTGGATGTAGTCCTCGCGGCTGATGAGTTTCTCTTTGTACAACCGTTGGTTCTGCTCGTAGGTGCGCTGCTTGCGCTGCGTGTCCATGTCCAACTGGGCCTGTTCCGTCTGGTTGTTCAGGCGGTCTTGCTGCATGGCAACCTGTGTATTACGCAAGAGGTTCTGTTTCTCTGCCAGCTCGGCTTCGGCATTCAGAATCTGTAGGTCGAGG
>JAFUST010000019.1 GCA_017467535.1 Prevotella sp.
CCACGTAATGAGAATTAGAGATAATAAACATTATAAACAAATAACAAAAGAGTTAAGTACGAAGAGCCGTGTGATGGGAGACTGTCAAGCACGGTTCCGAGAGAAGGGAGGGTGAAAGTCCCTCAACTTACTCGACCAAAGGGTACAAATAACAAGGAGAAATGGTCATTAACGTATAGTGATGCAAAGTCAGCCTACCTGATTACAAATGTGAATTCACCAGGGAGGTTTTTAGGAAAGTATCTGACCTCAAATCTGTATATCAAGGCATATCTTACAACGTCACCAGCAGATTATCCTGTGGTCTACTTATACCGCAAAGTCGGCACCTCTATCAACCTCGCTGCCGCTTGCACCGACGGCACGAAGTACTATGGGACTTATAGTAGTGGGAGTGCGTTTGTGGTGCCGGAGGATCTGACGGTGTCGGAGATTAAGGTGGTCGACGGGAAACTGACGATGGGAAACTATGAGACGGGAGCCGTGGTGCCTGCTAATACGGGCGTGATGGTCTGTTCGTCTACCTCGGGGGCTCATAGCGTGACGCTGACGAGTGAGGCTGGCAGTTCGGTGTTTGGAGACGCGAATATGCTGAGGCCTTCGGGCAGCGGCATTACGGCTGAGGCGATGGCAAGTGCTGATGCTGGATACAAGTACTATCGACTGACAATGCATAACAATGAGACGCTGGGCTTCTACTGGGGTGCGGCTGATGGCGCGGCTTTTGCGCTGGCTGCCAATAAGGCTTATCTGGCTGTGCCGACTGGTAGCGCGGCTCGTCTGGCTGGCTTTGGTATGACGGGCGGTGAGGCTACTGGCATCGAGGCGGTGGCCGGCGAGAAAGGCAACGGCGAGACCTATAACCTGCTGGGTCAGCGGGTGACGGCTTCACAAGCCAAGGGTATCGTAATCAGGAACGGAAAGAAACGTGTGGTTAAATGAGAGGAGGACGGACAATGAAGACATATATTGAACCAGAAATAGACATCGTTTACCTGAAGCCGGAATCGGCCTTGCTGGCTGGCTCCGGTGTGCAGGATTCTCTTGGGGATGAATATAATGACGGGGATGAGTCGTACAGCCCCTCGCTTGGACTCTGGGAGGAATAGTTTCTTGCAGCGGACAACAGGACTAAAGGACTTCTGTATGCAAAAAAACAAGTCGCTCAAACGAGCGACTTGTTTTTTGTTTATTTGTACTTGAGGATCTGGCCGGGCTTCAGTTTGACGTTCTTGCCGATGCGGTTCAGGCTGCAGAGGGCGCTGACGCTGGTGTGGTGCTTGCGGGCAATGGCTGAGAGCGTCTCGCCGCGCTTCACCTTGTGATAGCGCACATTGTTGTTGGCCTGGGCCTTGCCGGAGCCGGGCACCTCAGCGTAGTTGAGACCGTCGCCACCGCGATAGACACCGCTAGTGCCGCGCAGACGGGTGGCCTGCGATGACTCATGGTTGTAGGTGGAGCGGCGGAAGGTCCATTCGTCGCCGATGACGTCCTGGTTCTTGAAGTCGAACATGATGGCGGGGTTGAGGGCTACGCCTGCCAGACGGGTCTCGAAGTGCAGGTGGGAGCCGGTGCTACGACCAGTGTTGCCGCCCAGACCGATGACATCGCCGGCGCGAACCTCCTGGTTCTCGCTGACCAGTTGCTTCGAAAGGTGACCGTAGTAAGTCTCCAGTCCGTTGGGGTGGCGGATGACCACATACTTGCCATAGCCGCGAGCCTCATACTTCACCACGCGCACCTTGCCGCTGAAGGCAGCACGGATGGTGTCGCCAATGTAAACCTTGATGTCCAAGCCCTTGTGCTGACGGCCCCAGCGTGCACCGAAGTTGGAGGTGATCACGCGGCTGGGCGTAGGCATGCAGAAATCGCGCAGGTCGATGCGGAACGAGTCGGGCAGGTTGGCCGGCACGTGGGTGTAACTGTTGCTCCACTCCTCGTAGAGGTCGGTAGCGGGTGCTTCCCACACTTCGTTCATGATCAACTGTTGTAGCATCACTGAGTCGACGGCCTTCACCTTGCGGTCGATGGGGGCCTGATTGGCCAGCAGGTCTTGGCCGGCCATTGGCAGGGCGGCCAGCGATGCGAGTGCGACAAGTGACAGTTTCTTTATTTGCTTGAATATCATAGGTTATGTTATTTTCGTTCGGTCAGTCAATAAATCGGTGCAAAGGTAATAAATAATTATGGAATATCTATGCCCTGCGGCGGATTATTTGTGTACTTTTAACATTATCGCTACGAAATGGCGGCCCAATTAACATTTGTCTTGCGCAGTTCGCGCAGTCGGCTCCACAGCATCTGGTACTTGTCCGACTGGCACAGCGGGTCTTCGTCGATGATTTTCTGGGCCTCGTCGCGGGCCATCTGCACCAGTTGGCCGTCGCGGGCAATGTTGGCAATCTTCAGGTCGAAGGCCATGCCGCTCTGCTGCGTGCCCTCCAGGTCGCCGGGGCCGCGCAGTTTGAGATCGGCCTCGGCGATGCGGAAGCCGTCATTGGTCTCGCACATGATGTCGATGCGCTTGCGGGTCTCCTCGCTTAGTTTGTAGTTGGTCACGAGGATACAGAAACTCTGGTCGGCACCGCGGCCCACGCGGCCTCGCAACTGGTGGAGTTGGCTGAGGCCGAAGCGCTGGGCGTCGAGGATGACCATCACCGAGGCGTTGGGCACGTTGACACCCACCTCGATGACCGTCGTGGCCACGAGAATCTGGGTCTCGCCGCTGACGAACTTCTGCATCTCGGCCTCCTTGTCCTTGGGCTTCATCTTGCCGTGCACCTTGCTCAGGCGGAACTCGGGGAAGGCCTCGCGTAACACCTCGAAGCCCTGCTCCAGATTCTTCAGGTCGCTCTTCGCACTTTCCTCAATCAGCGGGAAGACGATGTAGACCTGACGGCCCTCGCGAATCTGGCGGCGGATGCCGTCGTAGAGCGAGGTCATGCGGCTGTCGAAGACGTGGCTCGTCTGGATGGGCTTGCGGCCGGGCGGCAGTTCGTCGATGACGCTCACGTCCAGGTCGCCATAGAGCGTCATGGCCAGCGTGCGTGGAATGGGGGTGGCCGTCATGACCAGTACGTGGGGAAGAGACTCTCCCCCGGCCCCTCCCTGTGAGGGAGGGGAGTAGTTTGTTTCGCGATGGTTGAAGTTGGTGCTCACAGAGGTATCTGCTCCCCTCCCTGCGGGGAGGGGCTGGGGGAGGGTCTTTCCCCATAGTTTGGCGCGCTGGGCCACGCCGAAGCGGTGTTGCTCGTCGATGACCACCAGTCCGAGATGGGCGAACTGCACGGTGTCCTCGATGATGGCGTGAGTGCCTACCAATATTTGCACCTCGCCGGAGAGCAGGCCGTCGAGCACCTCCTGACGCTTCTTGCCTTTTACGATGCCGGTGAGCAGTTCCACGCGGATTGGCATGCCCTTCAGAAACTCGCGGATGGTGGCCAGATGCTGCTCGGCCAGTATCTCCGTGGGGGCCATGATGCAAGCCTGATAGCCGTTGTCCAGTGCGATGAGCATGGTCATGAGGGCCACCAGCGTCTTGCCGCTGCCCACGTCGCCCTGCAGCAGCCGGTTCATCTGCCGGCCGGAGCACAGGTCCTGGCGTATCTCGCGCATCACCCGCTTCTGGGCGCCGGTCAGCGAGAAGGGCAGGTTGTGGGCATAGAAGTCGTTGAAGATGTCGCCGATGCGATTGAAGACGAAACCGCCGTATTTGCGCCGCTGGTCGCTCGCGTACCTTAATATATTAAGTTGAACGAAGAAGAGTTCCTCGAACTTCATGCGGACACGGGCCCGCTCCAGGTCTTTGGTGTTTTGGGGGTAGTGCAGGGTGCGCAGGGCCAGGTCGCGCTCCATCAGGTGGAGCGGGGCCGTGATGAAGGGGGGAATGGTCTCGGGGAGCGGGTCCTTCAGTTGGGTGATGAGCGTCTTGGTCAGTCGCTCTACGGAACGGGAAGTCAGGCCGGCCTTCTTCATCTTCTCCGTGGTGTTGTAGTAGGGCTGCATGCCCATAGCGGTGGTGTCTACCTTCGAGGCATCGTCCAGGTCGGGATGCTGCACCTGTATGCGGTTGTTGAAGACCGACGGGCGCCCGAAGAGCAGATAGTCCTTGCCAATCAGGTAGTGCTGCTTGGCATATTTGCCGCCGTTGAACCACACGAGGTCCATGATTGCGGTGCCATCGGTGAAGTGAGCCACCACACGCTCCTTGCGCAGTCCCATCTCGAAGGTCTCGAAACTCAGGATGTGGCCCACCACCTGCACGAAGGGCATGTCGCCGGTCAGTTCGCGGATGGTGTAGACCTTCGAGCGGTCCACGTATTTGTAGGGATAGTACTCGAGCAGGTCGCCAAAAGTCTCGATGCCGAGTTCCTGACTCAGCATCTTCCTGCGGTTGGGCCCCACGCCCGGCAGGTACTTGATGTCCTGTTCGAGGATGTTCATCTCCTTTCCCGTTTAACGGTTATTGTTTATTGTCTAACGGTTATTGTTTATTGTCTTAAAAGTGTTTCGGCTATCTTAAGGTCGAAGGGGGTGGTAATCTTGATGTTTTCGCGGTTGCCGTCGACCATCGCTACGGCGTGACCGTAGGCCTCCACCACCGAGGCGTCGTCGGTGAAGGTCTCGCTGTAGGGCTGGCGGTTGGCAGCCTTAAGCAGTTGGATGTCGAAGGTCTGCGGGGTCTGCACCAGTCGGTAGTCGGCGCGATAGACATTGCCTTTCTCCACGTGGCGCAAGGTCTCAACCACCGGTGTCACGGGGATGACGGCCTTGTGCTGGCGGGCTGCTTCATAGCAGGAGCGGATGACCTCTACCGCCACGAAGGGACGCACCCCGTCGTGCACCCCGACCACGCCCTGAGCATCGTCGGGAATCAAGGCCAAGCCGTGTTGCACGCTGTGGAAGCGTGTCTCGCCACCGTCGGCCAGCAGATATTTTACTGAGAAATTGTACTTCTCGCACAGGGCGTGCCAGTAGTCCTGCTGACTTTTCGGCAGCACCAGGATGATCTGCAGGTCGGGGGAGTACTCTCGGAACCGCTCGATGGTTCGCATCAGCACCGGCCGCCCGCCGATGGGCAGGAACTGCTTGGGTATCTCTCCTCCCATGCGCAGGCCTTTGCCGCCTGCCACAATGATTACGTATGAGCCCCCTAAGTTAGGGGGTTGGGGGTCTGAACAAGCAGCCCCCATCTTCATTCCAGTCATAATGTCTTGATTTGTGTCTGTTCAGACCCCCAACCCCTAACTTTGGGGGCTCATGAGGTGCACATAGCGCATGCCGGTGGCGACCTGGCGGGCGATGTCGGCATTCTTCAACTGAGTGAGCAGTTCGAAGGCAAAGGGGAAGGCGGCGGCGGGACCCTCGCCGGTGGTCACATTGCCATCGACGGTGCAGAGGTCGCCTGTGTAGGTGGCACCCTCCAGCGTCTGTTCGAAGCCGGGATAGCAGGTGGCACGCTTGCCGCGCAGGATGCCCAGTCCGCCCAGCACGAGCGGCGCGGCACAGATGGCGGCCACGCGACGGCCGGCAGCATTCTGGCGGAGCTGCGCCTGGCGCACTCCCTCGTGGTTGTTCAGGTTGCTGGCTCCCGGCATACCGCCCGGCAACATCAGCACATCGGCATCAGCGAAGTCGCAGTCGGTAAACATCGCATCGGCCACCACCTGCACCCGGTGGGCCGTCTCCACGATCTGAGAATTCTCCACCACACTCACGGTTACTACCTCCACACCACCGCGACGCAGCACGTCGACGGGTATCAACGCTTCGACATCTTCGAAGCCGTTGGCAAGAAAAACATAAACTTTTGCCATATTCTCAATTTTAATTTGTACTTTTGCAGGCACAAAGATACGAAATCTTTGTGAAACGCGAAAGAAAAAGAAGAAATATGTCATCGAAGACCCTCACATTTGCCCTCTTTGGCAACCTCTACCAGCAGGAGAAGTCGGCTGCCATCCGTCAGGTGCTGGCTTGTCTGAAAGTGCACGGCGCCCGTATCGTTGTCGACGAGGAATACTATCATTTCCTGATGGAGATGCCCGGCGTGCAGAGCATCCTGGGCATCCCCGAGACCCCCGGCAACCCGCAGAGTCCGGAAATCCCCGGCAACTTCCGCTTCTCCACCTTCTGTGGCTGTGACTTTGAGGCCGACTTTGCCATCTCGATGGGTGGCGACGGCACACTGCTGAAGACGGCCAGCCGAGTGCGGGAGAAGGAGATACCCATCGTGGGCATCAACATGGGACGCCTGGGATTCCTGGCCGATGTGAGTTCCGACGATGTGGAGAACATGGTCGATGCGCTCTACAGGGGTGACTATTCGGTGGAAGACCGTTCGCTCATCCACGTGGAGACCAACGGCGAGCCGATCGACGGCTATGAGTGTGCGCTGAACGACGTGGCCATACTGAAGCGCGACTCGGCCTCGATGATCAGCGTACGGGCCAGTATCAATGGCGAATACCTGACCACCTATCAGGCTGACGGTCTGATCATCTCGACGCCCACGGGTTCTACGGCCTACTCGATGTCGAACGGCGGTCCTATCATCGTGCCCCGAGCAGGCGTGAACGTGATGACAGCCGTGGCACCCCATTCGCTGAATGTGCGTCCCATCGTCATCCCCGACTCGGCACAGATCGAACTGACGGTGAGCAGTAGGAGCCACACCTTCCTGGTGGCCATCGACGGTCGCAGCGGCAAGTTGCCCGAAGGTACCACGCTTCGCCTGACCCGTGCCCCCTACATGGTGAAGGTGGTGAAGCGTAGCGGCACGCGCTACTTCTCGACCCTGAGGGAGAAACTGATGTGGGGAGCGGATGTGAGGTGATTGAGGATTGAAAATTGAACATTGAACATTGAAGATTGAACATTGAAAATTGAAGATTAAGGAACTCTTCCAACTGCCAGACAACCATTACACGATTAGGCAGATTTCCAGATGGTTGTGGGATGTCCTGCGAGGCAATCGCTTGCAGGCCGTGCTCAATGCGGCCATCGGACTGCTCGGCGTGGTGCTGGGGCTGGGCTCCGTGTGGGCCATGCAGCGGGCCATCGATACCGCAGCGGGGGCTCGTGAGGGTTCCATCTATTGGGCCGTGGCTCTGATGGCCGTGCTGATACTGGGTGAGTTTGCGTTGAGCGTGTCGCGTGTCTGGATCAGGAATATCCTGGGCATCAAGGCGCAGAACCGTATGCAGCAGCGCATCCTGGCCCGTGTGCTCCGTTCGGAGTGGCGCGGTAGAGAGGCCATGCATAGCGGCGACGTCATCAACCGCTTGGAGGAGGACGTGAAGACCGTTGTGACCTTCCTCACCGAGACGCTGCCCTCGACGCTCAGCACGGTGGCTATGTTCATAGGTGCCTTTGTCTATCTGCTGCAGATGGACACATGGCTGGCCATCACCACCGTGGCCATCCTGCCGATCTTTATTCTGGTCAGTCGAATTTATGTGGCCTATATGCGTAAGTATTCGCGTCGGGTCAGGGAAAGCGACGGTCAGGTGCAGAGTTTGCTGACAGAGATTATGCAGCACCGTATGCTGCTCAAGACGATGGAGGCGGACCTGCAGATGCTGGGCCGGCTGGAGTCGACGCAGACCACGCTGCGCAACTGGGTACGAAAGCGTACCATCTTTTCCGTGGGCAGCAACTTCTTCCTGAATGTGGGCTTCTCCTTGGGCTATCTCATCGCCTTCCTCTGGGGGGCCTTCCGACTGCATGCCGGCACGCTGACCTTTGGCGGCATGACGGCTTTCCTGCAACTGGTCAACCGCATACAAGGCCCGGCCCGCGACCTGAGTCGTCTGTTGCCGGCCTTTGTCAGTGTCTTCACGGCCGCCGAGCGCCTGATGGAACTGGCAGAGATACCTGAGGAGGAGCAAGGTGAGGCTCAGTTTGTGCCCGCCCCTTGTGGTATCCGCTTCGAGCATGTAACATTTAATTATGGTGCTCCCGGGCAGCAGCCGACATTGGTGGATGCCAATTACGACTTTCCTCCCGGCTCTTGCACAGCCATCCTCGGCGAGACCGGTGCCGGAAAGACCACGCTCATCCGCCTGCTGCTGGCTCTGGTGCGTCCGCAGCAGGGGAGGGTGGTTATCTATTCTAACCAGACTGACCAATATGTTCTCTCCGCCTTGCATCGCTGCAACTTTGTCTATGTGCCCCAAGGCAACACCCTGCTGAGCGGCACGCTGCGCGAGAACCTGCTGATAGGTAATCCTGATGCTACCGATGAGCAGATACGTGAGGCCCTCCAACTGGCCTGTGCCGACTTCGTGGACACGCTGCCCGAAGGACTCGACAGCCGTTTTTCCGAACAGGGTGGAGGACTCTCTGAGGGACAGGCCCAGCGCATCTCTATCGCCCGTGCCCTGCTCCGTCCGGGCAGCATTATGTTGCTTGACGAGGCCACCAGTGCGCTCGACGCCGAAACAGAGCGCAAGGTGCTGGAGAACATCCTGCGCAAGAAGCGGCGCACCGTCATCTTCGTCACCCATCGCACCGCCGTGGTCGATTATTGCGACCACACCATCTCCTTCTCTTAACGAAAAAAGGTCCACATCGCACGCGCGAACCTTATTATATATAAAGTAATGATGTATCGACCACGAATTGAACGAATATGACGAATTTTCTATGCATTTTAAGTCTTTTCGTTGGTTGCATGCCGGTGCTTTATGGAATGATTGTAAACCAGCATGAATTCGATTCGTTCAATTCTTGGTCAAAAAGAAGGATGGGAAAGTACCATGCCTGATGTGATGTTTTGATAGCCGATTGTCTAAATATTATACAAAAAGGTCTCATTCTACTAAAAAACATATAAGGAAAGACGGCAATACTGCAACTTTTTCTTAACTTTGCACGTCAAACGGACAAAAGCGTTAATAATGATACACTTAGAAAACGTCAATAAGACCTACTTCGGCGCCCAGCCGCTGCACGTGCTGAAAGGCATCAACCTCGACATCGAGGCGGGCGAGTTCGTCTCCATCATGGGTGCTTCGGGCTCGGGAAAGTCCACGCTGCTTAACATCCTGGGCATCCTGGACAACTATGACTCCGGTCTCTACACGCTGAACAACGTGCCCATCAAAGACCTCTCGGAGAGCAAGGCCGCCGAATATCGCAATCACATGATTGGCTTTATCTTCCAGTCGTTCAACCTCATCAACTTCAAGACGGCCGTGGAGAATGTGGAGTTGCCGCTCTTCTATCAGGGCGTCAGCCGCCGCAAGCGCCACACCCTCGCCTTGGAATATCTGGAGCGACTGGGCCTTTTGGACTGGGCCACCCACTATCCCAACGAACTGTCCGGTGGACAGAAGCAGCGCGTGGCCATAGCCCGTGCCCTCATCACCAAGCCGCAGATCATCCTGGCCGATGAGCCTACGGGTGCCCTCGACTCGAAGACCTCGGTGGAGGTGATGCAACTGCTGAAGGACCTGAACCAGTCGGAGCATATCACGCAGGTCATCGTGACTCACGACCCCGGCGTGGCCGAGAAGACAAACCGCATCATACGTATCAAGGATGGAGTTATTGAATGAGATATGGGCCACGGCCCGACGGAACAAACTGCGCACGGGGCTGACGGGCTTCGCCGTAGCATGGGGCATCTTTATGCTCATCGTGCTGCTGGGAGCCGGCAATGGTCTCATCAATGCGCAGTTGAGGCAGAGCGACCGTTTCCTGAGCAGTTCGATGGTGGTCTTCGGCGGCGAGACCTCGAAGCCCTATCAAGGACTGAAGGAGGGACGTGATATCCGTTTGCAGGAGCGCGACATCACGACATCGGCCACGGAGTTTCCGGGTGTCATCGACGAGGTGGGCGCACAGTATCGCACGGTAGCGACCATCAGCAACGGACAGCAGTACATCAACGGTCAGATAGCAGGTGTCTACCCGAATCACACGAAGATAGACAAGGTGGAGATGCTCTACGGCCGCTATATCAACAATCTGGATATCCTTGAGAAGCGCAAGGTGCTGGTGCTCAGTGACAAACAGGCGCAGGAGTTGTCGTCGGTTGCGACGCGGTCACAACAGACGGGAGGGCTCATTGGGCAGTATGTCAAGGTGGGCAATTTCGCCTTCAAGGTGGTGGGCATCTACAAGGAGCAGGAGAACGGCCGTGCCGATGTCTTCTCACCTTACTCTACCATCAAGAGTATCTATGGTGCCAAGACCGACGATGCAGGCCGCATCGAGTTCACCTTCCACGGACTGACCACCGAGCAGGCCAACGAGAAGTTTGAACAGGAGTATCGGCAACGCATCAATGCCAACCACATGGCGCATCCCGAGGACGAGAGTGCCGTATGGCTGTGGAACCGCTACACGCAGAACATGCAGATGGAGACGGGCATCGGCATCATCCGCACGGCTCTCTGGATTGTGGGTCTCTTCACGCTGCTGAGTGGTATCGTGGGCGTCAGCAACATCATGCTCATCACCGTGAAGGAGCGCACCCATGAGTTCGGCATCCGCAAGGCCATCGGTGCCAAGCCCTGGTCGGTGCTGAAACTCATCATCTCTGAGAGCATCATCATCACCACCATCTTCGGTTACATCGGCATGATTCTTGGCATTGCCGCCAACGAGTATATGGATGCCACGCTGGGGCATACCAAGGTGGATGCGGGCCTCTTCAAGGCCACGATGTTCGTAGACCCCACCGTGGGACTCGACGTGTGCATCGAGGCCACGCTGGTCATGATTATCGCCGGCACTATCGCAGGTCTGATTCCTGCCTATAAGGCTGCACGCATCCGTCCCATCGAAGCACTAAGAGCAGACTGACTATGAGAATAGACTTAGACAACTATCGCGAGATTCTCGATACGCTTACACGCAACAAGAGCCGGTCGTTCCTTACAGGCTTTGGCGTGTTCTGGGGCGTCTTCATGCTCGTGGCCCTCATCGGGGGCGGACAGGGCCTGAAGGAACTGCTCAACCAGAACTTCGAGGGATTCGCCACCAATTCGGCCATGGTATGGGCACAGCCTACATCGAAGGCTTATAAAGGTTTCCGCAAGGGACGCTACTGGCATATGGACTATAAGGATGTGGACAAACTGAAACGCCGCATTCCCGAACTCGACGTGGTGTCGCCCATGCTGTTCAGCAATGGCGGTACGGCCTACTATGGCGACCGCAAGACATCGGTGGGCGTCAATGGCGTGTTGCCTGCTTATCAACATATCAACAGTCCCAAGATGTTCTATGGCCGCTACCTCAACGAGATGGATGTAGCCCAGCATCGTAAGGTGTGCGTCATCGGCAAGAAGACCTATAAGGATCTCTTCCCCGGCGGAGGTGATCCCTGCGGCAAGTTCATCCGCGTGGACTCTATCTACTATCAGATTGTGGGTGTCGACTACAATGTGTCGGGAGGCATATCGTTCGGTTCGGAGGCCGGCACCACCATGCTGCTGCCCATCACGCTGATGCAGCAGACCTACAACCGCGGAAACCAGGTGGACATGATTGCCGTGACAGGACGCCCCGGCGTGGTGATGAGCACGCTGGCACCCCGCATCCGTGAGACCATCGGCCGGGCCCATCTGGTGGATGCCACCGACGAGCAGGGCATCATGGTCTTCAACACCGAGGTGCTGTTCCAGTTGCTCGACTCACTCTTCAAGGGCGTCAACTTCCTCATCTGGCTCGTCGGCCTCGGCACATTGTTGGCTGGTGCCATCGGTGTGTCGAACATCATGATGGTCACCGTACGTGAGCGCACTATTGAGATAGGCATCCGTCGGGCTATCGGTGCCACGCCGCGCATGATTCTCTCGCAGATCATCTCCGAGAGCATTGTGTTGACGATGGTGGCCGGTATGAGTGGCATCCTCTTTGCTGTGCTCATCCTGCAGATGCTGGAGATGGGCAATACCGAGGATGGCATCGTGGCGGCCCACTTCCAGGTGGGCTTCTGGACAGCCCTCTCTGCTGCCTTCGCCATAGCCGTCATGGGTGTCTTGGCCGGTTTGGCTCCCGCCGCCCGTGCCATGAGCATCAAGCCCGTAGATGCGATGAGGGACGAATGAACAATGTGAAAATATAGAAAGGATAAAATATAAAAATGATATAGTTATGAAGAAGTACTTTAAATTGGCCATTGCTGCGGTCGTAGCACTGATTTTCATCGGGACCTTCGTGTTCCTCTGGCAGAAGAGCCAACCCAAGGAGATTGTCTACTCTGAGTTTGCACCAGAGCAGAAGGACCTTCAGAAGACCACCATCATCACGGGTAAGATCGAGCCTCGCAACGAGGTGAATGTCAAGCCCCAGATCAGTGGCATCATTGCCGAACTGATGAAGGAGCCCGGCGAGTATGTGCAGCAGGGCGAGGTGATTGCCCGTGTGAAGGTGATTCCCGACATGGGACAACTGAGTAATGCCGAGAGTCGTGTGCGCTTGGCCGACATCAACCTGAAACAGGTGGAGAAGGACTTTGCCCGTGTGCAGAACCTGCACGAGCAGAACCTGGTGAGCGACGAGGAGTTTGAGAAAAGTCGCCAGCAACTCAAGCAGGCCCAGGAGGAGAAGGCAGCCGCCGTGGATGCCCTGCAGGTGGTGCGCGACGGTGTCAGCAAGTCGAACGCCTCGGCATCGAGCACCCTTATCCGCTCGACCATCAGCGGCGTCATCCTCGATGTGCCTGTCAAGGTGGGCAACTCGGTCATCAACAGCAACACCTTCAACGATGGTACGACGATCGCCACTGTAGCCAACATGCAGGACCTCATTTTCCGTGGCAATATCGACGAGACGGAAGTGGGCCAACTGAGCATTGGCGTGCCCATGAAGATTACCATCGGCGCACTGCAGGATCTTCAGTTCGATGCCACGCTGGAGTACATCTCACCCAAGGCCACCGAGAGCAACGGCGCCAACCAGTTTGAGATCAAGGCTGCCGTGGCCGTCACGGCCGATGGTAAGATCCGCTCCGGCTATTCGGCCAATGCCGAGATCGTGCTGGCCCAGGCCACACAGGTGCTCAGTGTGCCGGAGAGTGCCATCGAGTTTATCGGCGACTCTACCTTTGTCTATGTGGTGAAGGAACAGGGTGCCCAGAAGCAGTACGAGCGTCAGCCGGTGGTCACCGGTCTGAGCGATGGCGTGAATATCGAGATCAAGCAGGGCCTCACTGCCGACCAGAAGGTGCGCGGCCCTCAAATCATCACCGACACTAACGACTAACCCGCCATGAGAATCTCCCTTGCCCTGTTTGCTGCGTTACTATCGCAGCCCCTCTTGGCCCAGACCCCCTGGACACTCACCCAGTGCTGCGACTATGCCGTGGAGCACAACATCAGCGTGAAGCAATATGAGAACCAGCGCCAGCGTCAGGAGATACAACTCTCCACGGCCCGCAATCAGCGCCTGCCCGACCTCAACGCCAGTGCCGGCCAGAATTTCTCCTTCGGCCGCGGACTGACAGCCGAGAATACCTATACGAACACAAATACCAGTAGTACCTCCTTCTCCTTGGGAACCAGCGTACCCCTCTTCACTGGTTTCCAGATTCCCAATCAGATCAAACTGAGCCGCCTGAATCTGGAGGCTGCCACGCAGGATCTGGAGAAGGCGAAGAACGACATCCGCGCACAAGTGGCCCAGGCCTACGTGCAGATTCTCTACGACATGGAGATCAGCGATGTGGCTCATCGGCAGATCAGCATCGACTCGGGCCAGGTGGCACGTCTGCAGTCCCTGCTCGATGTGGGTAAGGTCAGCGAAGCCGAGGTGGCCCAGCAAAAGGCTGCGATGGCACAGAGCCTCCTCACCGCCACGCAGGCTGACAACAACCTGCAACTGGCTCTCCTCTCGATGACGCAACTGCTGGAACTCCCCAGCCCTGACGGCTTCACCATCGTCCGCCCTCGGGGTTCTGTAGGCTGCGATAACATCGCAGCCCTCCCAACCCCCGACGACATCTACGCCGAGGCCCTCGCCGTGAAGCCGGAGATACAGGCCCAGCAACTGCGCCTGCGCTCTGCCGACAACAATATCAAGATTGCCCAGTCGGGGCTCTATCCCACGCTGTCGTTCAGCGCCGGCCTGGGTTCCAACTACTATAAGACCTCGGGCTTCGTGGCCGACGGCTTCGGCGAGCAGTTGAAAAACAACTTCAGCCAGTATCTGGGCCTGAGTCTCAATATCCCCATCTTCAACCGCTTCCAGACCCGCAACAACATCCGCTCGGCTCGGATTGATCGCCAGAACCAGCAGTTGTCGCTCGACAACACGAAGAAAACCCTCTACAAGGAGATACAGCAGGCCTACTACAACACCATCGCCGCCCAGCAGAAACTGCAGAGCAGCGACCAGGCCCGCGAGAGCAGCGAGACGGCCTTCCGCTTGATGCAGGCCAAATATGAAAACGGAAAGGCCACCATCACCGAGTTCAACGAGGCCAAGAACAACTACCTGAAGTCGGAGAGCGACCTCACCCAGGCCCGCTACGAATACCTCTATCAGCAGGCCCTCATCCAGTTCTACCGCGGACAGGAACTGGCTTTCTGATAGTTTGGACGGAGCAAACCCATAGTTTAGACGGAGCAAACTCATAGTTTGCTCCGTCTAAACTGTAAGGGAGGATAGTCCTAAGGTTACTTGATGATGCTTTTCTTGCCGTGGCTGATGTATAGCCCCTTCTGGTTGGGTGCTCCGTCCAGCCGGCGGCCGTCTGTCGTGTACCAGACATCCTCTTGGGCATCGTAGGCATGGATGGCGTTGATGCCTGTATCCTCTCCTATGAAGGTCTTCAGTTCGTAGAGGGCAGGCAGGGCCTGACCAGTCTTGTAGTGGAAGAGGGCCGCATTCCAGTAGCCACTGGTGAAGTTGTTGCTCCAGTTCTCGCTGCCATTCTTAAATACGATATTGTTGAGCGTATACTCCGGATACCACCAGAATATGCCGTTCACTTTGGGGTGTGCCTTCATGGCTGAGATCAAGTCGGCTGTGAAGGCCTTCTGTCCGCTTTCCGATGTGGGCCACGTGCTGGTGAAGTTGTACTTCGATCCGCCCAACTGCCATTCAAAGCCATAACCCGTCTCCACAATCATGATGTTCTTGTCGGCGTGGTTGGCCTCCAGCGTCGTCAGAATGCCATCCAGTGTTGTCAGGTTGCCGTGGAAGTCAGGATAGTAACTGAGGCCGATGATGTCATACTTGACATCGGTATATGCTTTCAGTAGGTTGTAGAACTTGGCTACGTCGTTGGGGGCATGTAACTCGGTATGGATGACTATTTTGGCTTGCGGACATTCCTCGTTGCAAGCCTGGATGCCGCTGGCCAGGTAGGCAGCGAAGTTGTCCCAAGAGCCTCCTGTGGGTGCACCGCCACTGGCATAGATCTTGCCCGTGGTCCAGAGCATACCCGTTGTTACCTCGTTGCCCACCTGAATGAAGTCTGGGGTAGCACCAGCGGCTTTCAGTTGCTGCAAGCAGTCTTTGGTGTAGTCGTAGACTTGCGTCTTCAGTTGCGTGGCGCTCATGCTGCTCCATGCCGACGGTGTGGCATGCTGGCCGGGGTCTGTCCATGTGTCGCTATAGTGGAAGTCGAGCATGAACTGTAGTCCTGCGTCCTTGATGCTCTTGCCCAGGGCCTTGACATAGTCCAGGTCTTGTATGGCACCTTCCTTTTGGTCACTGGCGGAGGCCTTCGACGGGTCTACGAAGAGCCGGACGCGCATGGTGTTCCAGCCTTGTTCCTTGAGAAATGCCAGGGGCTGTACTTCCTTGCCGTCTATGTCCTTATAGACGGCGCCTGCGTCTTGAAACTTCTTCAGCATCGAGATGTCTCCACCCACGAATCGTGGATTAGACTGTGCCTGTGCAGTCGGCGAGGCAAAGAATAGGGTCAGGGCAATGGTAAGTGCTTTCATTATAAGTTTAGGTTGCTGATTTTGTTTTTTATGCGTGCAAAGTTACGAAAAAGGGTTGGCACTTCCAAATTTTTTGTGTACTTTTGCATCTATGAATGCTGCGTTGAACCATCATGCGCCCCTGCTGGGACCGGCCGTCAGCCTGATGGCAGGTGTCGCGTTGATGACGCTTTGGCCGGTGCATTGGCCGGTGCTGCCCCTGCTGGCCGCATTTGTCGTGCTGACCATGCTGGTATCACGATGGCCGCTGGTGCAGACGCTCCTCTTGATGGCAGACTTCTTGCTGCTGGGGATGCTCACTGTGCAGCGTCAGCCGCCACCCGTTAATCCGCAGATGAGTGCCGAGGCCGTGGTGGTGTCGGAGCCGGTGGAAAAGCCGAAGACCATCGCCGTGGACCTGCTGCTGCCTGAGACCGGACAGCGGGTGCACCGCTATCTGTGGAAGGACGAGCAGAGCAGGACCCTGCGGTTGGGAGATGCGCTTATATTAAATAATGTGGGCGAGGGCTATGTGCCGCGTCGCGACTGGCAGCCCGGCGGCGACGCCCCGCAGCGAATGGGGCGCATCGACCGCGTCAGACTGAACTTCCTCTTATGGCGGCACCAACTGCTGGAACGCTATCGTCAGATGCCGATGGAGGATGAGGCCTACGCCGTGCTGGCGGCGATGACGCTGGGCGACAAGTCGGCCCTGACGGCAGAGGTGCGCGAGACCTATTCGGTGACAGGTGCCTCGCATGTGCTGGCTCTCAGCGGTCTACACCTGGGTATCATCTATATGTTGCTTAGTCGGTTGTTGATGGGTCGACGGCGATTCTGGTTGTCGCAGGTTGTCATCGTAGTGTGTATCTGGGCCTTTGCTTTCCTGACAGGGTTATCGCCGAGTGTGGTGCGTTCGGCCACGATGATTAGCATCTACGCCATTTTCTCTGTAGGCGGTCGTGGTCGTTCGTCGTTGAATCTCCTGGCTTTCGCTGCTTTCGTCATCCTGCTGCTCGACCCTGCCTCGCTGTTCGATGTCGGCTTCCAACTCTCGTTTATGGCTGTGCTCAGCATCCTGCTGTTCATGCCGTTGGTGGAGCGACATTGTCCTGTCGGTCACGGACTGCTGCACTGGATTCGTGACATGGTAGGCGTCTCGGTGGCGGCACAGTTGGGCGTGGCTCCGCTCGTAGCCTTCTACTTTGGCCGTTTCCCCACTTACTTCCTGCTGACAAATTTCATAGTCATCATTGCGGCGCCGTTTATCCTCTATGGCGCCTTGTTGGTCGTTGTGTTCCCCTCGCTGGGTGAATGGCTGGGCGTGGTGGTCAGCATACTGAATAAGGCACTTGGGTGGATTGCCCAAATGCCTTATTCGAGTATCGAAGGTCTGCATCCATCGGTCATACAGGTATGTCTGCTGTATGCGATGGTATTGCTGATCTATCTCATTACATCACTCCTATCCAACGCAAAATATCGTTCAAGTTAGCCACGACCATCAGCAGGATGAGGAGTCCGAAACCGATATACTCGGCTTTGATCATGAAGTTCTCCGACGGTTTGCGGCGGGTGATGATCTCGTAGAGCAGGAACAGCACGTGGCCACCGTCGAGGGCCGGGATGGGCAGGATGTTCATGAAGGCCAGGATGATGCTGAGGAAAGCCGTCATCAGCCAGAAACGGTGCCAGTCCCACGTGTCGGGGAACAGGCTGCCGATGGCTCCGAAACCGCCCAGCGACTTAGCACCGTCGGCCGTGAACAGATACTTGAGGTCGTCCACATAGGAGGCCAGCACGTTCCAACCGTAACTGATGCCTGCGGGGAAACTCTCGAAGAAACCGTACTGGATGGTGTCAGGCTCGTAGAGTAACTGCGGTGCAAAGCCCAGTTTCAGTTGCTCGTTGAGCATTACGCCGATGGTGTCGCGCTGTCCGCCACGCTCGACGGCCAGTGTCATCTGACGCAGGGCGAGGCTGTCGCCGTGGGTGGTGATGTCCTGCAGTTCCTCGTTGATACGAACGATTTCGTCGGTGAACTGGTTGTAGGAGTTGATCTCCTTGCCGTTGACCATCACGATACGGTCGCCTTTCTGCAGACCAGCCTCGGCGGCCGGCATCTCTGGCAGCACGCTGTCGATGACGGCAGGAATATAGGTGCGCATGAATGGTGGCCATGTACGGCCCATGTCGAGCAGACTTAGTTCGGTGGAGATGATGACGCTGTCTGGCTTTCCGTCGCGCAGGATGTTTACGTATTTGGCATTGGTGATCTGGCGATAGGCGTTCACATCGATGCCCAGTTCATGCTTCGGGCCTTTGAATGGGCCTTCGTCGGTGCCCAGCAGGATGTCGCCGTCCTTAAAACCAATGACCTTGGCGGCTTCGTTGAACTCCATGCCCTGCGTCATCTTTGACAGGGGAACGTAGGAGTCGCCCCAGTAGAAGAGTACCATCGAATAGATGAACAGGGCCAGCAGGAAGTTGACCAGTACGCCGCCAATCATGATGAGCAGTCGCTGCCAGGCAGGTTTCGTGCGGAACTCCCACGGCTGTTCGGGCTGTTTCATCTGTTCGGTGTCGAAACTCTCGTCAATCATACCGGCAATCTTGCAATAGCCACCCAAGGGCAGCCAGCCGATGCCATACTCCGTGTCGCTCTTCTTTGGTTTGAACTTGAAAAGTGCTCCCTTCCATTTGCCGATGGTGACATCGAAGAAGAGGTAGAACTTCTCCACCCTGACACCGAACAACTTCGAGAAGAAGAAGTGGCCGCCCTCATGGAGCAACACCAGGAGGCCGATGGCGAGGATGAACTGTAATGTCTTTATTAGAAATATTTCCATTGGTAATTCCTTGTTTCGTTATTTCGTTATTATTATGCTTTCAGCAGTTCCGCGGCGATGCGTCGGGCCTCGGCATCCGTCTGCAGGTAGTCCTCATAAGTGGGCTGCTGGATGAAGGTGGCACGGCTCATGGTCTGTTCAATTACCTCTCCCATCTGAAGGAAGGCGCAGCGGTCTTCCAGGAAGGCTCGGTTGACAATCTCGTTGGCCGCGTTGACGATGCAGGGCATGTTGCCCCCCTGTCGGATAGCCTCGTAGGCCATGGCCAGACAGTGGAACTTCTTCAAGTCGGGCTCGAAGAACTCCAAGGGCTGCTGGAACAGGTCGAGCCGCTTTCCGCTCAGCGGCAGTCGCTTCGGGAACGAGAAGGCATACTGGATGGGCAGGCGCATGTCGGGCACACCGAGTTGGGCTTTCACGCTGCCGTCCTGAAACTGCACGGCCGAGTGAACAATCGACTGCGGGTGCACCAAGACCTGAATCTGTGAGGCTTCTACGCCAAAGAGCCATTTGGCCTCGATGACTTCGAAACCTTTGTTCATCATAGAGGCAGAGTCGATGGTAATTTTTGCCCCCATGTCCCATGTGGGGTGGCGCAGGGCGTCGGCCTTGGTCACATGGGCAATCTCCTCCAAGGACTTCAGACGGAACGGACCGCCCGAGGCTGTGAGCAGAATCTTGTCGATGGGGTTGTCGTCTTCTCCCACAAGAGACTGGAAGATGGCCGAGTGCTCGCTGTCTACAGGCAGTATGGAGGCGTGGTTCTCCAGAGCCAACTTGCAGATGAGTTCACCTGCCACCACAAGCGTCTCCTTGTTGGCCAGGCAGATGGTCTTGTGTGCCTTGATGGCATGGATGGTGGGCGAGAGACCGGCAAAGCCCACCATGGCGGTGAGCACCATGTCGATGGGATCTGCCTCTACGATTTCGTCCAGGGCACGGGCTCCGGCATAGACTTTCACGTCGGGCATGTCGCTCATCAGTTGCTTCAGTTCGTCGTAGCGCTGTTCGTTGGCTATGACGATGGCGGCAGGCTTGAATTTGTGTGCCTGTTCTGCCAGCAATTCCACCTTGTTATTGGCTGTCAGGCAGTACACCTCATAGAGGTCGGCATGCTCCTCGATGACCTCGAGGGCTTGGGTGCCGATGCTGCCGGTAGAGCCGAGAATGGCTATTTGTCGTTTCATAAATCGAGAATGCCCTCTGGTAGGGCTATTGTTATTTGTTTCTTTTCTTGGTCAATATGGGTGATGAGGTCTTCCGAGGCCGGGATGAGGGTGCCGTCTTCCAGTTCGAAGAGAATGTTCATCGTGGAGTCATCCACATGGACTATCTTGCCGACGTCCTTTTTCGTTGCGGCTTCAATGATGTTGAAACCGACAAGGAAAGTCCAGGTGAGTTCCTCGTCATCGGTGGCCATGGAGCGGGGGAAGTAGACATCGCAGTTGGTCAGTTCGCGAGCCCGTTCTTGGGTGTCTATGTCCTCGAACTTCACGAGGGCCGTGCTGTCGCTGCGGAAGCGGTATTCTTCCATAAAGAAAGGTACGAGAATGCCGTCAACCTCAAGTATCAGGTATTCGGCATCTGTGCGGTCGAAGATGTCGTCATCGAACATGAAGGAAATCTCTCCCTTCACACCGTGCGTCTTGCCCAGTCGCCCAATCTTGTAAACGTCTTCCTGCCTAATCATCTGCTGTGATAGTAAATGCTTTTAGTTGACCCTCTCTATCCTTGCCCCTAAAGCGTTTAGTCTGGCTTCTATGTTTTCGTAACCGCGGTCTATCTGCTCGATATTGTAAATGCGGCTGGTGCCCTTGGCACTCATGGCTGCAATGAGCAGGGCGATGCCGGCACGGATGTCGGGGCTCGACATACGACCGCCGCGCAACTGCAACTTGCGGTCATGGCCTACGACCACGGCACGGTGGGGGTCGCAAAGGATGATCTGTGCTCCCATGTCGATGAGTTTGTCTACGAAGAAGAGGCGGCTCTCAAACATCTTCTGGTGGAACAGCACAGAGCCACGGGCCTGAGTGGCCACGGTGATGAGCACCGACAGCAGGTCGGGTGTCAAGCCGGGCCAGGGGGCGTCGGCCAGTGTCATGATGGTGCCGTCGATGAACGACTGTATCTCGTAGTGACGCATCTGGGGGATGAAGAGGTCATCGCCCTCCTCCTTCACTTTGATGCCCATGCGGCGGAATGTGCTGGGGATGATGCCTAAGTCCTTGATTGATACATCCTTGATGCGGATGCCCTGTCCCACCATGGCTGCCATGCCGATGAATGAGCCAACTTCAATCATGTCGGGAAGCACTTGATGGCTGGTGCCATGCAGTGTCTCCACACCCTCGATGGTCAGCAGGTTGGAGGCGATGCCCGAAATGCGTGCTCCCATGCGGTTTAGCATCTTGCAGAGTTGCTGCAAGTAGGGCTCGCAGGCCGCATTATATATAGTGGTGGTGCCATGAGCCATCACGGCAGCCATCACGATGTTGGCCGTACCGGTGACCGATGCCTCGTCGAGCAGCATATATCTGCCCTTCAACTGATGGGTGGATATCTCATAGATGCCCCGTTCGGGCACCGGGTTGAAGTGTGCCCCCAGACGCTCGAAGCCCAGAAAGTGGGTATCCAATCGGCGACGTCCGATCTTGTCGCCGCCAGGCTTGGCAATCACGGCCTTGCCCATACGGGCCAGCAGTGGGCCAATCATCATCACCGACCCACGGAGTTGAGCACATTTCTGCACAAACTCGTTGCTTTGCAGGTAGTCCAGATTCAGGTCGTCGGCCACGAAGGTATAGGAGTTGTCTTTGTTGGAGACCTTCACGCCGATATCCTTGAGCAGTTGGATGAGGTTCATCACATCGCGAATCTGCGGAATGTTGTCTATCCTTACCGGCTCGCTGGTCAGCAGCGTGGCGCATATCACCTCCAAGGCCTCGTTCTTAGCACCCTGTGGCTGAATGGTTCCGCTCAGAGGATGTCCTCCTTCAATGATGAATGCAGCCATTACTTACGCTTCTTACCGTTAGCACGCTTCTGTTGCAGATCGTTCTGCTGAACGCGCTCAAAGGTGAATCTGCTCAAATCCAACTGTACGGCACCATCAGTCAGACGGGCCATGTCGTCGGCTACTTTCTCGTCTTCCAGTGAACCGTGTCCCCACTGGGCCAGGTCGCGCTTCATCTGGTTGGCCGTTAGACGCATCAACTCGTCGCGTTCGTCGCCGTCCGGCATGTCCTTCAGCCGGTCAAGCAGTTCGTTGACCAGTTTACCGTAATGGCGCAGACGGATGCCACCCTGCGGCAGGGGCAGTGCTTCAGGCTTGTTGAGGAACTTTTCGGCCTGACTCACGTCGAAGGGCCAGTCGATGTCCAGTTGCTTGTGGCTCATCAAATAGAGGTGATCCCACAACGTCTGCTCGTAGCCGTTGTTCTCGCGAATCTGGGGAACTTTGGTTTCCATCAACTTGATGATGGTCTTGGCACACTTCAGCCGTTCCTCCTTATCGGGCAGCGAAACGGCGTGGTCGATCATCCGCTGTATCTCACGGCCATATTCCGGCAGCAGCAACTGCTCGCGTTTGGTGTTGTAGTCTAATCCTTGTATGTTCATCGTTAAATCAGTTTTTTTGGCATTTTGGCCACGAAATCCTTCAAGTAGAAGGGCACGAAGTAGGCCACGTCCTCCGTCATGTTGTTCATCAGTCGCCGTTCGGCCAGCGGTTGCATCCACTTAGCCAGTGGCTCGATGCCCTCTATCAGATGGGCATTGGGGTGGTTGATGGTCTCCATGCACTTGGCGGCACCGTTGCCGAAGAAATAGACGGGATGCGCATCAAGCCAGGGCTTGTAAGTCTCGGCATCAACGACATCGGCACCCACGGGCCTGACGGGCTTCAGGGCACGATCGTAGATGCCGGCATAAACCTCCATCCGTCGGGCATCGATCATGGGGCAGAGCAGTGGCTCTTGATTGTTCGCTGTTGGTTCTTGGCTGTTGGTTACTAATTCTCTTAGCAGCACAGGTACGCACAGCAATTCCAGCGTGGGCACTCCAATCAGTTTCAGGTTGCGCCCGTAGCAGATGCCCTTGGCCATTGACACACCGATGCGCAGTCCTGTGTAGGAGCCTGGGCCACAACTGACGGCCACGGCATCGAAGGGGATGGCGTGGTTGTCGGTGAACGAGAGAGCCTCGTCGACCATCGTCCCCAGCCGTTCGGCGTGGTTAGGCCCGCTGTGATCCTCTTGCTGGAAGATGACCTGCGAGTCTTCTGAAACGGCCACCGAGCACACGTCGGTGCTGGTTTCTATATGTAGTATACACGACATTTCTTTATATCTTATATATAATAATGAGGTGCAAAGTTATGCATTTTTCCCCAAACTTCCGTTGTTTTTAGAAAAATTATCATTTCTTCCCGCTCTTGCGTTGGCTTTTTGAAGATTTTTCCGTAATTTTGCTGCGATAAAATCAATAACCGAAAGAAATGATACAATCAATGACCGGCTACGGCAAGGCAGTCGTAGCATTCAAGGATAAGAAGATCAGTGCAGAAATCAAATCGCTTAACTCGAAGCAACTGGATCTTCAGACACGCATTGCCCCGCTCTATCGTGAGAAGGAAATGGAGATCCGTCAGATGATCTCCACGGCATTGGAACGTGGCAAGGTGGACTTTGCCCTCTGGATAGAGAAGGATACGGGCGTGGATGCCACGCCGGTGAACGGCGCATTGGTGGAGAACTACTACCGTCAGTTGAAGGCCGTGGCTGAGAAGGTGGGCATCCCTGAGCCAGAAGACTGGATGTACACGCTGACCCGTATGCCCGATGTGCTGACCAAGACCGAGCAGGAGGTGCTCAGCGACGAAGAGTGGGTGGCTGCCCGTCAGGCTGTTGAGCAGGCCATCGCGGCACTGGTGGACTTCCGCAAACAGGAGGGTGCTGCTCTGGAGAAGAAATTCGCAGAGAAGATAGACAACATCGAACGCCTGCTGGCAGAGATAGAGCCTTACGAGAAGAGCCGGGTGGAGAAGATTCGCCAGCGCATCGTGGAGGGCTTGCAGCAGATTCCCGGCGTAGACTACGACAAGAACCGTCTGGAGCAGGAACTCATCTACTACATCGAGAAACTGGATATCAGCGAGGAGAAACAGCGACTGACCAATCATCTGAAGTATTTCCGTGAGACGATGGCCAATGGTCACGGTCAGGGCAAGAAGTTGGGTTTCATCGCCCAGGAGATGGGCCGCGAGATCAATACCACCGGTTCGAAGTCGAATCAGGCCGAGATGCAGAACATCGTTGTCCAGATGAAGGACGAGTTGGAGCAAATCAAGGAACAGGTTTTAAACGCATTGTAGGGGGGGCCTCCCCCAACCCCTCCGAAGGAGGGGAGTGGTCTGGCGCACGCCAAATTATGAAAAAAGACGCATATTACGGATACGAAACTGCAGGAGTAAACTATAATGTCCTCCGTAGATACTCAAAAGATAATCGGCGATATATGACTCCTGCAGAGTCTGCATTATGGGAAGTGTTACGTGGAAAACAGTTCGGTTATCGATTTAGGCGACAGCATCCCATTGGCGATTATATTCCAGATTTCGTCTGTTTACCTAAACGTCTTGTTATTGAAGTCGATGGCGGCTATCATTTTATTGGCGACCAACAGTTAAGTGATCAAGAGCGTACGGAATATCTGAATCAGCATGGATTTGAAGTGCTGCGTTTTACAAATGATGAAGTGATTGGCAATACTGAACAAATAATTAAAAAGATACAATTGGTTATGGACAAACAACCCACTATTAAAACAAATGACAGTGCGCCAGCCACTCCCCTCCTCCGGAGGGGTCGGGGGAGGCTTCTGATTTTTTCGGCTCCTTCGGGCAGTGGCAAGTCGACCATCGTGCAGTGGCTGATGCAGGAGCATCCAGAGTTGAATCTTTCATTTTCTATTTCATGTACCTCCCGAGCACCGCGTGGTACGGAGCAGAATGGGGTAGAGTACTTCTTCCTGACTCCAGAAGCCTTTAAAGAGAAGATTGCCAACGGGGAGTTTCTGGAATACGAAGAGGTGTATGAGAATCGCTTCTATGGCACGCTGAAGGCACAGGTGGAACGCCAGCGTGAGGCTGGTCAGAATGTGATTTTTGACGTTGACGTGAAAGGTGGCGTGAATATCAAGAAGTTCTATGGTGAGGATGCTTTGAGCGTGTTTATACAGCCCCCTTCTATTGAAGAACTTCGAAAGAGACTAATAGGGAGGGGAACAGATACTATAGAGGCTATCGAGACAAGGCTGGCAAAAGCCTCTTACGAACTGACCTTTGCTAACCAGTTTGACAAAATAATAGTAAATGACAATTTGGAATTAGCAAAACAGAATACATTACAGGTTTTAGAAAAGTTTCTGAATGGATAGCATTATTGCGCCAGCCTCTCCCCTCCTTCGGAGGGGTCGGGGGAGGCTTGGCATCTTCGGAGGATCGTTTAATCCCATCCACGTCGGCCACATCGCGCTGGCCAGAGAACTCCGGCGAATGGCGGGACTCGATGAGGTGTGGCTGATGGTGTCGCCGCAGAACCCGCTGAAGCAGGGCAACAGCGACCTGCTGGATGACCAGTTGCGCTATCAGATGGCGCGCATCGCCCTGTATGGCGAGGAGGGCATCGTGGCCTCCGACTACGAACTGCACCTGCCCCGGCCTTCCTATACCTGGAACACGCTGCAGCATCTGAAGGAAGATTATCCCCATCACGAATTCACGCTTTTGATTGGCGGCGACAACTGGCAACTCTTTCCTCGCTGGTATAGGGCGGATGATATCCTGCGGGAATTCCGGATCGTGGTCTATCCGCGACGGGGCAGCGACATCGACCGCACACAATTGCCTCAGAATGTCCGGGTGGTCGACACGGAGTTGCTCGATGTGAGCAGCACGGAGATACGCTGTCGGGTGAACGATGGCTCGGATGTCACCGGACTTGTGCCTGTTGTCATTGAGCCTTTGGTGAAGTATTGTTATAGGTGAAGATCTGTCTGGACCTCATGCGCAACCATTTTTTGTAGAGGTGAATCGGCAGGTAGGCCGCACGGGGAGGAAGGGCAAACATCATTCGGTCTAGCAAGGGTATTTGCGGGTTGAGGTGACCTTTCAGCGAGTGGTAGTAGTCTTTGTAGACATGGAACTGCTGCTCGTCGATGAACACCTCATAAGCCTTGAGTTGATGCAACTGATACCACGGCTCTATTTCTGGCCACAACGGCTGGAGCGATTCCCGTAACACCTGGTCGTAGGTCATCTCGTGGCGTAGTGGCTTTTTGCGGGTGTTGGGCAGTCCCTGCACGTAGAGGTAGTTGCTATGGTCGGCACAAAAGATACGCGGTTGCTTGACCAAAGCCCGGATGTGGGTAAGGATGTCTTCACCAATGATGATTTCTCGGGTGAAGTTAAGGCAGCCCTCAAGCAGTTCTTTCCTGAACAAGATGCCCCACAGGGGCTGGAAGGAGTTCTTGGTACCCAGATAGTTCTTGATGATATCACGATAGTCAACGACTCCTCGGTAGCCGGAGTCGAAAATGTCGCCATTCTGGTTCTGATAGAGGGCAATCACCTCGTCTACATCCTGACTGACGATGAGGTCGTAGGATTGTCTCAGGGCGTTGGGCAGCAGTTCGTCGTCAGCATCCAGGAACATCACATATTTTCCGGTAGCGCGTTCCAGTCCGGTGCGCCGCGCTGCCGTCACCCCGCCGTTCTCCGTATGAACCACCCTCAGCCGGTGGTCTTTGGCAGCCGCCCTGTCGCAGAGGACTCCCGACGAATCGGTAGAGCCGTCATCAACGGCTATCACTTCGAAGGAATCGAAGTCTTGCGACAGCGTCTGTTCCAGACAATGCTTTATGAAGGGCTCCTTGTTGTAGAGGGGAATGATGACAGATATTTCCATTAGCGTTTCTTTTTGATGAAGTCCACACATTCGTCCAGCGTCTTGACATGCAGCGCTTTCATGATGCCCAGATAGAGGATGGCCGTGATGAGAATGCGCAGGGTCAGCCGTAGCCAAAAGACGGGCGTCCAGAGTGTTGACCAGTAGGCGGTAGCCACACAGACCAAGGCGATGACGGCGAAGGGCATGGTGTCCTTCAGCACCGTTGTGGCCGGCAGCGGATGGATGCGGTTCAGGGCCAGATGCCAGCAGGCTGTGAACACCACGTTCAGGGCCGAGAAGGCCGTCACCATCGCCATGATGCCTTTTGGGGCCAGCAGCAGCGTGAGTGCTATCAGCAAAACGATTTGCAGGGCGATGCAGTAGAGATACATGTCGCTGCGTCCTCGGCTGATGATAAAGTTCTGGTAGAGCGTGTGCAGGGGGAGAAAGGCACCGCCCACGCAGAGTATCTGTAATAGAGGTACGCAAGGCTCCCACTTGGCGGTGATGGTCAGGACGATGAACTCGTGAGCCACCAGTGCGAGGCCCAGCATCAGCGGGAAGCAGACGAACGACGTGAAACGAAGCATCTTGTGGAACACGCGCTCCTGCCGATCCTGTTCATTGCCCACGTTGGCCAGCACCGGTTGTGCCACCTGGGCCATTGTGTTCGAGATGAACGAATGGCCCATCGTGTTCCATTTGTTGGCCTGGTTGAACTGGCCAACAGCGCCAATGGGCAGTATCTTGCCGAAGATGAATGTCAGCACGTTGTTGCTCACCACGGTCAGGATGTTCGTCAGCAGCAGCCGTGACGAGAATCGCAGCATGGGGCGGATGGGGCTCAGGTCAATGGGGAACGAGGGGTGCCAGCGGGTAAAGACATATTTCAGCAGACCGCTGATGCTGATGTAGGCCACCTGTTGCCACGCCAGGCTCCAGTAGCACCAGTCGTGCCAGGCCAGCCACATGCCGATGCACCCAGAAACGGTCAGGCCGGCGATGTTGGCGATGGCCATCTCGCGATTGCGAAGTTCAATCCATAGTTTGGCGTTGGGCACGATGCCCAGTGCCGAGATGGGGATGGTGAGGAAAGCCAGCCGCGACACATCCGTCAGCAGTGGCTCGTTGAAGAACCGGGCGATGAGCGGCGCACAACAGAACAGCAGCACATAGATGGCACTGCCCGCCAGGATGTTGAACCAGAACACGGCACTGTAGTCGCGCTGTGCCGGCCGCCGCATGTTGGCCAAAGCCTGCGAGAAACCTGCACTCTGGATGCAGCCGGCCAGGAGTGTGAAGATGGTGATGAGCGCCAGGATGCCATAGTCGGCCTCCGACAGCCTGCGTGCCAGCACGATGCCAAACACCAGGTTCAGCACTTGTGTGGTGCCGTTGTTCACGGCTCCCCAGGCGATTCCTTTTGCAGTCTTCTCCTTCAGGTTTTCCATATTACAGTTTGCAAAAGTAGCAAAAATAGTTGGAAGTTCAAAATTATTTGCTTACTTTTGCACACCATATGAGACAGATAACCGATATTCAGGAACTGCGACAGTTGCAGATGGGCATTCTCCAGAGTGTCCACGACTATTGCCAAGCCCACGCCCTGTGCTATTTCATTTCAAGCGGCACGCTGATCGGGGCGGTGCGCCATGGGGGCTATATTCCCTGGGATGACGACATCGACATCTACATGCCTCGTCAGGACTACGAGAAGTTCATACGAACCTATCACGATACCAACTACCGTGTGCTGAACCCCGATGTGGAGCCTCATTATTATTATACCTTTGCCAAGGTCACCGATGAGCGCACCA
The DNA here is from genome assembly GCA_017467535.1 of Prevotella sp. Lineage (GTDB taxonomy): Bacteria > Bacteroidota > Bacteroidia > Bacteroidales > Bacteroidaceae > Prevotella. The sequence continues at coordinate 28,503 of JAFUST010000019.1, forward strand.
AGATGTACGAGACCGAGACCGTGGGCTATGAGGTGGGGGTCTATATTGATGTGTTTCCCGTCGACTATGTGCCCGACGACCAGAAAGAACGTGAGCGGGTTTTCAAGCGCAAGAAACTGCTCTACAAGATCCGTCGCTGCAAAATCTCGAATACCAATCCGCTGGATTCGCGCCTGGGCTACTATTTCTATAGGTTCCTGCCCGTGAGCGTGAAGCAGTTGGAGCGCCGTATTCGCAAACTCATCGTCTCCGAGCAGCCCACTCAGACGGTCTGTCATATGACCGAGGCCGGACCGGGTGTCAAGGCTTGCTTCCCTGCTGCCGACATTGCATCGCAGGTGGACATCCAGTTCGAGGGACGCACGTTTAAGACGATGGTGGGCTATAAGGACTACTTGGAGCATACCTATGGCGACTATATGACGCTGCCCCCTGAAGATCAGCGCGTCACCCATAAGTTCAAGGCTTACTGGCTGTAATGTTCAAGGCCTACTGGCTGTAATCACGGTCAGCCCCCAGGCCATGATACGGTCTGTCACTGGGGTGCTGACGCCCCGCTCCTTGGCCAGTCGCTGGATGATGGCCAGGCCGAAGGGGAAGTCCTCGATGAAATAGCGACTCTGGAAGTCGGGCACGTAGCCGCTTCCTGCCTCTTTCATGGGTGACATTACCTTTGACAGTGAGGAAATGCTTCTTATTTTTCTTGTCATCGATGCCGCGTCAGTCGATTCGTAGTGCTCCAATAGTGTCTTGATGGCACCTTTCCTGATGTGCAGGGCGTTCAATAGCCTGAAGAACTCCTCGTCCATGGCGATGATGGTCTCCGACGCCTCGTCTGTCCATTCCCGGTAAAAGAAACTTTGCTTGTCGAAGGGCCGTCCGTCCCAGTCTCTCCACATGGAGTAGAGACGGCCGGTGTGCAGGATGGGGTTGCTGTTCGTCAGGGCCGCCTCCATATAGTCCTCCAGCAGGTTGACAGGTGTGCCGAACAGCGTGGCAAACAGGGCACGCAGGTCTTCTGTCTGTGCCTCGTCGGCATGGCAGGTTGCCATGAACACCTCATCCCTGTAGCCCCAGATGTAGGAGCGGTGGCCGTATTCGGCTATCCTTGCGACAAAGGGTACGCGCTGGAAGCCGAACAGTGGTCGCTCTGTGCCCAGCACCTGGAAAGCATTGAAGAAAAAACCTGTGCTGCATACAACCGATCCCACCAGTGCGTGGCTGGAGAGAAATGGCTTGATTCTCTGCAACTCCTCCGTGATGGCAAATCCGGGCAGACACAAGAGCACGATGTCGGCGTCGCTGATGGCCCGCCCGGCGTCATCGGTCACCATTGCAAGCGGGGAGGCAAACACATGACCCAGGTCGTCTTCCACACGTATCGTACTGCTCCATTGCTCTGGCCGTCGGGTGAGCAGTCTCACCTCGCCCCTGCCCTCTAAGACGGCAGCGGCACGTCCGGCAATGGAATGACCCAGGTTGCCGCCTCCGCAGATGCAAATGGTCGTCGGCATCACCCCACCACGCTGCCGGGTTTCACATCCTTGGTGGTAGTCACCACGCTGAGGCTCTCGTCGAAGTCGACGGCACTGAGTATCATGCCCTGGCTCTCGATGCCCATCATCTTGCGGGGGGCGAAGTTGGCCACGAACAGGATGTTTCGGCCCACCAGTTCTTCAGGGTTCTCGTAGAACTGGGCGATGCCAGAACAGATGGTACGCGTTTGGCCGGAGCCATCGTCGATGAGGAACTGCAACAGTTTCTTCGACTTCGCCACACGGTCGCAAGCCAGCACTCGGCCCACGCGGATGTCCAGTTTCTCAAAGGTCTCGAAGTCCACGTTCTCCTTGACTGGGGCAGCCTTGTAGGCAGCAGCCTCATTCTGCTTCTTCGTGGCCTCCAGTTTGTCCAGTTGCTTCTGAATGGTCTCATCCTCAATCTTCTCGAACAGCAGCGCGGGTTCACCCAGTTGATGACCGGCCTTCAGCAGGTCGGTAGAGCCGAGTTGCTCCCAGTCGAACGTGTCGAGGTTGAGCATCTCGCGCAGTCTCTTGCTCGAGAACGGCAGGAACGGCTCGAAGGCGATGGCCAGGTTGGCCGTCAGTTGCAGGCAGATATTCAGGATGGTCTCGCAGCGCTTGGGGTCGGTCTTCCACACCTTCCACGGCTCGCACTCGGTGATGTAGCGGTTGCCGATGCGGGCCAAGTTCATGGCCTCGAACTGGGCGTCGCGGAACTTGAACTGGTCGAGCAGTGCCTCCACCTTCTCCTTCACGTCCTTGAACTCGGCGAGGGCGGCACGGTCCACCTCCTGCAGTTCGCCGCAGGCAGGCACCACGCCGTTCCAGTATTTCTTTGTCAGTTGTAGGGCGCGGTTGACGAAGTTGCCGTAGACAGCCACCAGTTCGTTGTTGTTGCGGTCCTGGAAGTCCTTCCACGTGAAGTTGTTGTCCTTTGTCTCAGGAGCGTTGGCCGTCAATACATATCTTAATACATCCTGCTTGCCGGGCATGTCCACCAGGTATTCGTGCAACCAGACGGCCCAGTTGCGCGAGGTCGATATCTTGTCGTTCTCCAGATTGAGGAATTCGTTGGCCGGCACGTTGTCGGGCATGATGTATTGGCCGTGGGCCTTCATCATCACGGGGAAGATAATGCAGTGGAACACGATGTTGTCTTTGCCGATAAAGTGCACCAGACGGGTGTCCTCGTCCTGCCACCATTTCTGCCACGACCCCCACTTCTCAGGCTCCCGGTCGCAGAGTTCCTTGGTGTTCGACACGTAGCCGATGGGGGCGTCGAACCACACGTAGAGCACCTTGCCGTCGGCACCCTCTATGGGCACGGGGATGCCCCAGTCGAGGTCGCGGGTCATGGCGCGCGGCTGCAGGTCCATATCGAGCCACGACTTGCACTGGCCGTAGACGTTGGGGCGCCACTCCTTGTGACCCTCCAGAATCCACTGCTTCAGCCACTCCTGATACTCGTTCAGGGGCAGATACCAGTTCTTCGTCTTTTTCAGTACGGGTGTCGAGCCACTGATGGTCGACTTCGGGTTGATCAGTTCCGTGGGGCTCAGGTCGCGGCCGCACTTCTCACACTGGTCGGCGTAGGCTCCCTGGGCGTGGCAGTGGGGGCATTCGCCCGTCACGTAGCGGTCGGCCAGAAACTGCTTGGCTTCCTCGTCGTAGAGTTGCTCGGTGGTCTCCTCCACCAGTTTGCCCTCATCGTAGAGTTTGCGGAACCACTCGGCGGCAAACTTATGGTGTGTCTCGCTGGTGGTGCGGCTATAGATGTCGAACGAGATGCCGAACTCCTCGAACGAGTCCTTGATCATCTTGTGGTAGCGATCCACCACATCCTGCGGCGTGATGCCCTCTTTGCGGGCTCTCACGGTGATGGGCACGCCGTGCTCGTCGCTGCCGCCGATAAACAGCACCTCCTCTTTCTTCAGTCTCAGATAGCGCACATAGATGTCGGCGGGCACATAGACACCAGCCAAGTGACCGATGTGTACGCCGCCATTGGCGTATGGTAGCGCCGACGTCACCGTCGTGCGCTTAAATTTCTTCTGTTCCATTATCTTTTTAAATACGTATTTATTCTTTCAGGGTGCAAAGGTACGAATTAGTGAGTGAAAAACCAAATTTATTTCGTTTTTTCGAGGTGGAGCACCTTCAGTCAGGGGCGGGCGTCGACGATGTCGAGCAACTGCCCGAAGTGCTCTATCTGCACCATGTGGGGATGCTCGAAGTGGTCGGCATGCTCCAGTTCCCAGGTCACGTGGAAGGGTATGTAGACCGCCTGGCAGCCGATGGCCAGTGCAGGGGCGATGTCGCTTTTCAGTGAGTTGCCCACCATCAGCATCTCGTGTGGCTCGATGCCCAGTTTGCGACAAAGGTTGCGAAACTCCCGCTCGCCTTTGTCGCTCGTAATCTCCACGTGCTCAAAGCAGTCCTTCAGCCCCGAGCGCTCTAGTTTGTGCTCCTGGTCCAGCAGTTCGCCTTTGGTGAAGCAGACCAGCCGGAGCGCGGACTTGCGGGCCATGATGGCCTCCAGCGTCTCCTTCACCTCTGGCAGGGGCGTGCAGGGAAACTCGTTCAGCGTGTAGCACAGTTGCTGTATCTCGCTGATCTTCCGGGCCGGCATCTCGTAGCGGCTGACGCGCATCGCCGTCTCCAGCATCGACAGCGTGAAAGCCTTGGTGCCGAAGCCCAGCAGCGGCATGTTCTTCCGCTCGGTGGCAAATAGTTCCAGGGCTGCCGTCTCGCGGTCCACCCACGGCACCAGTTCGTCGTATAGTTGTTGCATGACGCGCTCGAAGTGCCCCTGACAGTCCCACAGTGTGTCGTCGGCGTCGAAGGCAATCACCTTGATGTGTCTTGTGTCCATGTCTTTTTTGTTTTGGATGCAAAGGTACGAAATAATTCATAATTCGTGGTTCATAGTTCATAATTATTAGTTAATAATTGTGTAGCGGCGGCAAATTCTTCACTCTTCACTCTTCACTTTTCACTTAAAATTCGTACCTTTGCACGCGATAATCAACCATTTTGGATGAAGTATATGTGGATGATGCTCTTCTTGCTGCTACCCCTGCTGGGTCTGGCCTATGCGGGCTGGCACGTGTGGACGCTTGTGCCCCTGCCGCGTGTGTGGCGGGCAGCCATCGTCGTGCTTGGCGTGGGCTCATTCCTGCTCATGTTCCTCAATCTGGGCCGCTTCATCGACCGCATGCCCCTCTCCGTGGCCCGTCTGTGCTACGATGTGGGCAACTCCAGCATCTTCATCCTGCTTTATCTGGTCATGGTCTTCCTTGTGCTCGACCTGGGGCGCCTCCTGAGGCTGGTGCCGCGCGAGTGGCTGCATCAGAACTTCTACACCACGTGTGCCCTCACCGTGGGCATCTTCGTGGTTTTCCTGCTGGGCAACATTCATTATAATAATAAGGTACGCGAGACGCTGACACTCACCACCCGGAAGCCGCTGGTCAAGCCCCTGCGGCTGGTTATGCTCAGCGACCTGCACTTGGGCTACCACAACCCCCGCAAGGAACTGGCCCGCTGGGTGGACATGATCAATGCCGAGCAGCCCGACCTGGTGCTCATTGCCGGTGACATCATCGATATCAGCGTGCGGCCGCTCGTCGAGGAGAATATGGCCGAGGAGTTCCGCCGCATCCAGGCGCCCGTCTATGCCTGTCTGGGCAACCACGAGTACTACACCGGCGAACCGCAGGCTCAGCAGTTCTACCAGGATGCTGGCATCCATCTGCTGCGCGACACCTGCCAGGTGGTGGGCGACCTGTGCCTGATAGGCCGCGATGACCGCACGAACCCCCACCGCAAGTCGGCAGGCCGGCTCTTTGCCGAGGCCGACCACTCTAAGTATACCATCGTGATGGACCATCAGCCCTACTATCTGGAGCAGGCCGAACAGGCTGGCATCGACTTCCAGTTGAGCGGCCATACGCATCGTGGTCAGGTGTGGCCCATCTCGTGGATCACTGACCGCATCTACGAGTGCTCGTGGGGCGAGCATCGGCGCGGAGCCACCCGCTACTATGTGTCCAGCGGTCTGGGTATCTGGGGCGGCAAGTTCCGCATCGGCACGCAGTCGGAGTATGTAGTGGCGACTATAGAAAATTGAAGATTGAAAATTGAAGATTGAAGATTGAAGAGATGAAAAAGTTTGTATTAGTATGTGCTGCCTTGGCAGTGGTGATGGTGCTGCTGACCAGCGCCAAGAAGAAAGACAACGTGATGGTGAAGGAGAACGGCGCCTATGTGGTCAACACCACCGAACTCGGCAAAGGCGTTGACGGCTATGTAGGCCCCACGCCCCTCAAGGTGTATATCCGCAAAAACAAGGTAGAGAAGATCGAGTTCCTGCCCAACCAGGAGACACCCAAATACTGGAATGCCGCCAAGAAGCACTTGCAGAACAAGTGGGACGGCATGAAGGTCTCCGAAGCCAAGACGGCACAGGTCGACGGTCGTACGGGAGCCACTTTCTCCAGTGATGCCATCAAGGAGAACGTCCGCCTCGCCCTCGAATACTACGAGAAGAACAAATGAAGTGATAAGTTAGTCCAACCAGATAGAGATGCATAGACTGAGAGTTTTTGTTGTTTCCTTGTCGGTGATCGTGCTGCTCGTTGCGTGCGACCGGCTGCAGCACGACGATGCGCCGGCGGTGAGTTCGTTGGCCGAGCACTTCGGCTTCTCCAAGGACCGCCCCCTCATCATGGGCATGAACACCAGTTATGCACCCCTGCAGTACGTCGACGACCAAGGTGTGCCCAGTGGCTACGACACCGAGTTCACCAAGATTCTCATGCAGCGCATGGGCATCCCCTTCACCTTCTCACCCAACCACTGGGACAAGATGTCGCCGGGCATCATCGAGGGAAAGTATGATCTGGGCATGCTCGTCTACTCCAGTTACCGCAAGGACAAGACTAACTACTCCAATGCCGTCTTCCGCCTCTACTACCAGATAGTCTATCGCCGGGCCGACTATACGGAGTTCGATTTTCGTCATCTGAAGGGTAAACGTATAGCCTATATGAAGTCGCGTCCCATCGGAACGATGCTCAAGGAGCAAGAGGCCGTCGACGTGCCGATTACCGATCTTAGTGAGGCCTTCTCCGACCTCACCAAGGGGGAGTACGACGGCGTCATCTGCTATCGCTTCCAGGCCAAGTACAACATCAGCCAGATGGGACTGGAGCAGGTGCTCCAGACCGATGAACTCTCGCTCGAGCCGCGCGAATACTGCTATGCCAGTAGCAATGCTGAACTCATCGACTCCATCAATGTTGAACTCCGGCGCATGGAGGCTGCAGGCATCATCGACGAGGTCTATGGCCAGGAGGTCGTGTCGCAGTTTGACATCATCACCATCCCCACCTGGGTGTGGGCCTTGCTCATCGTGCTCACCTTCCTCTTCCTGCTCATCTTCGGCCTCAACCGCTATATGCTCAGTAAGCGCCTGCAACTGGCCTACGACCAGATGGCGGAGAAGAACGACGCCCTCCAGGTGGCCAACGCCCGTGCCGAAGAGTCCACTCGCATGAAGAGTGCCTTCATCAAGCAGATATCCCACGAGATACGCACGCCGCTCAACATCCTCAGCGGCTTCACCCAACTGCTGGCCGAGCCCTCCGGTGTGCTCAGCGATGCCGACAAGGCCGAGGCCTCTCAGAAAGTGCTGGAGAGTACCGACCGTATCACCGGACTGGTGGACAAGATGCTCGAACTCTCTGAGATCAGCAGCCAGACCGTGCTGGAGCGTGCCGACGAGGTGACACCCCTGCGCATTGCCCAGGAGGCCGTCATGGCCTCTGGCATCGATGAGGCTCGCCATCTTTCGTTCAACGTACAGACTGAGGTCGGTGCCGAGGTGCCTTTCCGCACCAATCTGCGTTCGGCTGTCCGCATCGTCGAGTTGCTGCTCGACAATGCCCGCAAGTTCACCCGCCCCGCCGAGGCCTATCTGGCGCAGACAGAACAGGAGTCCGAGCGGAAGGAGCGCGTCACGATGACCGTCTCCCAGTCTGGCGGCGTGGTTCGTTTTGCGGTAGAAGATACCGGCATCGGCGTACCCCGTCAGGAGGCCGAGCATATCTTCGATGAGTTCGTCCAACTCGACGAATACTACGACGGCACCGGCATCGGCCTCGCCGTAGCCCGTAGCCAGGCCCGCCGCCTTGGTGGCGATGTTGTCCTCGACACCACCTACACCACCGGTGCCCGCTTCATCTTCACTTTGGACGGCGCAAACTCATAAACTCATAACTCATCACTTCTCACTCATCACTTCTCACTCATCACTCCCAATGTACACTTTGGAATACTGCACATAGTGTGCGGCATTATCCGTCTGCCCTGGGCGAGTCGGCTTGATGTATTTGGCCGGCACGCCGCCCCATATCTCGCGGGGCGGAATCTTCGTGTTCTGCAGCACCAGGGCGCCGGCCGCCACGATGGCCCCCTCGCCAATCTCGCAACCATCCAGCAGCGTGCTGCCCATGCCGATCAGAGCCCCGTCGTGTATGGTGCAGGCGTGCACCGTCACGTTGTGCCCTATGGTCACGTCGCTGCCTATGTGCACCGGCCCCGTCTCGTGGGTCACGTGTATGCAGGAACCGTCCTGCACGTTCGTCCTGTCGCCGATGGTGATGGGAGCCACGTCACCCCTCACCACCGCATTGAACCACACCGAGCATTCGTCGCCCATCACTACGTCTCCCACAATCGTGGCGTTCTCGCTGAAGTAGCAGTCCTTGCCCCACCGGGGCTCCAGACCCTTATAAGATTTGATTAGTGCCATAGTGGGGGCAAAGGTACAAAATAATTCTCAAATAATTCCTTTTTTATTTGTTTCTCTGCTCGCTTATTCGTGGAATCAGTGGGATTTTTTCTGATTACCAACTTATTCGTTTCGAATATATTAAACATAAAAGTTGATTTTCTTGCCAAATTATTTGGAAGAATCAACTTTTATGCTTATTTTTGCAGCGCAAATTAGTAATGATATGGAAAGAAACCTACTGATAGAACTGCTGGAAGATAGTGAGAAGGTTAGTCTCTATTCGCCCCACTTTGAGGGTGAGGAGTACTCAGAATTTGAGAAATTTCTTTTGACCTATAAAGACACATATCCTGATGATGTGCGCCAGTTAGTCTACAGGCTGGATATTATCAAGCGCGACGGTGCACGGGACATGCACTTCCGCTATGAAGGAACAAGACGTGACAGGGTGATGGCTTTGCCCTCGCATCTTGAAACCACATCGCTTCGACTATACTTGTTGAACATACAGGCGAAGATATTGATTCTGGGAAACGGTGGGTTGAAACGTACAGCCACATACGAAGAGGATGAGAACCTGCACCGGCAGGTGAGGACGCTTCAGAAAATTGACATTGAGTTGAAGCAGAGAGAAAAGCAAAAGGTGATAGTTGTGACTGGCACGGAACTGCTGGGCGAACTGTCGTTCTCAATAGATGACGAATAAAAAAGGAGGTAACGATGAAGACGAACAGGATTATGGATGAGATTCGCGGTACGATCTCACCGGAGATGAAACTTCAGATGGAACTGTCTGTAGCCATTGCCAACCGTATTTACGAAATACTTGAGGCAAAGGGTATGTCGCAGAAGGATTTTGCGCATTTGTTGGGCAAAACGGAGACGGAAGTGAGCCGATGGCTGTCAGGCACTCACAACCTGACAATGGCTACAATCTGCAAGATTTCCGTTGCACTTGGCGAGGACATTATCAAGGTGGCGGACTATACCGCAGAGCCTACATACGACTTTGAACCTCTGGTGGCCGCAGAGTCGGCATACTGAAACGGGATACAAAAAAATCTGAAGTTTACTGTTCTATATTCGCTTAATACTGATTAGTGTCATAGTGGGGTCAGAGGTAATACAAACCGGATGAAAAGCCAAATTTATCTGGGTATTTCCAATTTTTTTCTTAAATTTCTTTGCAGATTCAGAATTAATGTTTATCTTTGCACCCGAAATGCCTGCTCATGAGAGGGTGGGCACGTTAAAATAACATCGATGGAACGAGACCTGAGGGCAGTTGTACGCCCAGTCTTGAAAGGACGTTTTCTTAACGTTACTGTCTGTACGTTCAAATCTAGCAACTTTGAATCTTAATGCAGCGGTGATGCAACTGAGACGTCTACGTATGGGTTGATTTTATATCTCCTTGCGGCCATAATTCCCTTCTTATATATAATAAGGTGTATGCCACAAGATGGGCATATTGTCTTTGTGTATATAGACCAGTCGGGTGTATGTGTGCCGTAGTGTGTGCATATATATCGCTCGGCGTGGGCAGGCTTTACGTTGCTTATCCTCATTAAGGGGCAATGCTAGAGCCTGAACGTAGGGATAAGCGCGGAGAGACATTACTCCCACGTCTTTTTTGTTTCCGTATGTTTAGCATTGAGTAGATTCGTCGGCAGGGGAGTGTCGGCAAGCACCTCCGTGTGCTCATCTCAAAGCAATTGTTGGGAAACAAAGAAGACAAGATATCATTTTTATCAATTAATCATTTTATTAACAAATTAAAAACATTTACGTATGAAAAGAAATTTTCTTATTCTAATGTTGATGGCATTGTTGCCGTTAGGAGGTTGGGCGGTATCCTTGGATCCTAACAACTTCTCCGCAGGTAATATTACTTACGGAACGGCTGCACTTCCTGACATCGTGGTTGCTCAAAATACCTATCAAGCAACCGACTACGCAGTGGACGATACTCAGTTCTTTACTGATGCTAATGGTGGCGGAGCAACTCCAATAACGAACCTGCCAACCACAGATATCGGCCATTACTGGATTAAGGTTTGTGGTGCTGGTCAAACCTATAGTCCCTCTCAGGTTTTCTATGTAGACTTCTGGATCAACGCTGCTACGCTTACGGCAAACGACGTGGCTGACTTTGCTTCTGAAACATTCACTGGCAGTCAGATTAAGCCGTCTACAACTGGCAAGGTAACTTTCAATAACGTAACGCTGGTTGAGAAACAAGACTATACCGTGGAGTATGGTGCAAATCTTAACCAGGGTAATGCTGTCGGTACTGTGAAAATTAAAGGTATGGGTAACTTTACCACCGCTAATAATAATGCAGGTGTACAGAAGACCTTTACTATCGACAAGCGCACACTGGCTAGCGTGTCCGTTGGATCTATTTCCAACCAGACCTATGCTTATGGTGAGGCTATCACTCCTGTTCTGACCGTGACTGGTCTTGATGCAGAATCACACAATTACACTCTTGAAGTTTCTGATTATGAAGTGAATTATAATAATTCAAACAAGAGCGTGAGCCAGAATGGTGCTGTGGGCGTGCTGACTGCTGCTCAGAACGGTAACTTCACTTTCCCCGCTGCTGAAAATGTACAGAACGCTACCTTCACTATTTCTCCTAAGAATCTGTCTGATGATGATGTTGCCATTACTGCAATCGCTGCTCAAGGTTATACGGGTGCTGCTGTGGAGCCTGCTCCTGAAACAAAATGGACGATTGGACAGACTGCTAACAATATCAGTGGTTTCTTGAAGGCTTCTTATGATAACAATACTGTCGTTGGCTTGGCTACGGTTACAGTGGCTCCTGATTCTGAGGTTCAAGGTTATGAAAACTACACTGGTACGAAGTCTATCAACTTTGTTATCTCTGCTGCCGACATCTCTGCTGCTACCATTCAATTTGGTCAGGACTACCCCCAAGGCGGTTACACCTATGATGGTACTTCCAAAGAACCCACAATTACTGTGACCCTCAATAATAACACTCTGGTAAAGGATAAAGACTACACTGTTGCTTATACAAACAATAAGAACGTGGGTACGGGTGTCGTTACTATCACTGGTAAAGGAAACTATGCCTCTGTTGACGCTCAGTCACAGCCTAAGACGAAGTCTGAAAACTTCGCTATCAATAAGCGTGTACTGGCTCTGACTGCTTCTGACGAAGTATCGACAACCTTCGGCATCGAACCCAACCTGAAAAATGTTGTCACGACAAATGTTGTAAGTGGAGAGGATATTGGTGGTATCATTACGACTACTGTATGGGAAGACCAGGCTTGCACAACTACGCAGGTTAATGACCTCGCCACTCTTCAGGCAGGTACGACATACTACATCAAGGCCGTTTGGGCAACGAATCCTGCTCCCCAACAAATTCCTGAGGGACATACCGCTGATGAATATGATACTGAGGAACAGGAGGCTGCTCGCGCTAACTATGACACCAATAACCAGACCTTTGAAGAAGGTGAAATCACTGTTACTGCTGCTACCCTGAGAATTGTTCCTGATAATCAGGTTAAGACTTATGGTATGGCTGATCCTGCTCTTACCTATAAGGTATATAATGGTGAAACACAGGTATCTCAGGGTACATCGGGTACTGACAACAACTTCTTCACTGTCAGCCCTGTCTTAACAAGAGCAGAAGGAAATGATGTAGTTAATGGTGGTTATGCTATTTCCGTTCAGAATCAAAGTGGTCAAGGGGCTGCCGCAGCCGCTAACTATACTCTGACCTATGAAACTGGTACACTGACTATCAATAAGTTTGATATCACTATTACCGCTAATCCTCAGACTATTCTCTATGGTAGCGAGCCTAACACTGCAACCCTGTTCAACTCTAAGGTTAAGACCGTAAATGGTAATGGTGAGGAAGTGGACGGCGACTTGGTGACTGTCACAATCTCTCCCCTTCAGTTGGCTGATCAAACTCTCATCGATCGTACGACTCTCGGCCTGACTCTTACATGGGACAATAATATTTCTATCGGCAACCATACTGGTGCTCTGGTTCCTGTTATCACAAATACCAACTTCAATCCTTCTTATGTGCCTGGCGACGTCGAAGTGAAGGGTGATGCCTCAATCACTCTCGGTAAGGATGCTGCAAATGATGCAACTACCATTTCAAACTACAATGGCAAGCCGGTTAAGGTGAAGATGAACTTCGCGAACCGTAGCGGTCAGACTCTTGTTGAAGCCCGTTCATGGGATGCAGAGTACTGGAACTCACTCGTTCTGCCGTTCGACATCTCTGTTGCAGACCTCTCTAAGGTTCTTGGCTATGCTATAGTGAATGTATTCAATGGCGCTCATAAAGATGCCAGCGATCAAATCATTGTCGACTTTAAGTTGACTATGAAGGGTGGCAATGGCTCTGATGATGTTCTGAAGGCTAACAAGCCTATCGTTCTGAAGACCGCCAATGCTATCGACCTTAATCAGGATTATGATTTCGGCACTCAGACTATTGTTGCTCCTGCTTCGGCTGCTGACCTAACGGTTTCTGTAGAGAAGGGTGGTAAGACCACTTCGTTCATCGGTACTTATGGTCAGAAGGCAATTACAAATGCAGATAATGGCTATCTTTGGTTCCTCATGGGTAACTATCGTAATGCAACAACAGGCTCAGAGTGGGCTCGCATTACATCTGCGAACACATGGAATGTGGTTCCGTTTGCCGCCTATGCCGATCTTTCCGAAATGTATACCTCTGGTGCTCGTGGCGTGATCTTCAATATGCAGGAAGCCGACGGTAGCACAACGTCTATCCGTGTTGTTGAGGGCAATGCCGCTGTTGTTGAGGGCTGGTACACAATTGATGGTATCAAACTCAATGCTGCTCCCACCAAGAAGGGCATCTATGTCAACAATGGCAAGAAGATTGTAGTTAAATAAGTAAATATTGACTAGACAGAAATGAAAAATATGAATTACGAAACACCTTCAATCAAGGTGGTAAACGTGAACGTCGAGAAATTCATCTGTGCAAGTGGAGAAGAGGCTGGCGGAGGTGCTAGCGACTTCAGCCGCGAGGGATTTGTTGACGAAGAAGAATAACATCTATAAATTTCTGGGGCGCAGGCTCAAGCGCCTTGCGCCCCAGAATTATTACTCAAAGCAACGCAAAGCAGCCTAGTCGGTGGGCAATGTTGAGAGGTTCGACTCCTCGCTTCGCGACAACTTTTCTCATGAAAAGTTATAGTTTTAAATTGTTAATAAAGACACATTCGGCCGCTGGCTCGTGAGAGTAGGCCGGCCCGCAAAAACAGAAGTCGCCGGCCCGTGAGGGTCGGCGATCTTCTATAATATCCGTGATTACCATATGGCAGAAAATTTATAGAGGCTTTTCGGCCAAGGCTGCTACGGTACTATCAAACTCGTCAGTTATGGCTTGTAGTTGTGAATTGCGATTCTCAATGATGATGGCTACATATAGTTCCTGGCCCTCCAGATTGGCATGAGTGGTGCGAATAGTGAAGCGGTTGGGATTGGCAGCCTTTTCGAACCATCGTATAAACAGCCGATTGCGGCCAGCCTCACGATGATCTGTTGAATCGCAGTAGTATAGCAGTACATTCTCGTATTCTGTGAAGAACTCATCGATGATGATGAATGTAATGGCACTGATATTGGGGTCGTGTGGCGAACGTATTTTGTCAATCTTAGAGATAGCGAATTGATAGGTGTCACAACCACCAATGGGATTTTCTTCAAGGAAGCGAATGCGATAGAGTATGCCGCCTTCTGTACGGAATTCGTAACCACCTCCTGCTTCCTTCACCTCGTAAGGCTACTTAGCATTTATACGCTCAAGAGATAACTTTATCATAAGAACACTACGTTGACATCCTTACCCTTAAACTCTGCTTCGAGTTCTTTTTTCCACTCTTGCTTATGCTGAACGGCAGTCCTAATAAAGTCAAGAGCCTGTTCTTTTGTCTTCTTTGCTTCCATGTTTTTTTGTTTTTTTTTGATTCATGCTGCAAAGATAACACAATTTTCTGAATAATCGTTCGCTAATTCTTCACTCTTCACTCTTCACTTTTCACTTAAAATTCGTAACTTTGCAGGCGAAATGGAAAAGGTGAAAGTATTGATAGCGGGCGCAGGACCGGCAGGGAGCACCTGCGGACTGCTGCTCAGGAAGAAAGGCGTGGACTGCATGGTGGTAGACCGTGCGGTGTTTCCGCGTGATAAGATATGTGGCGGCGGACTGACACCACGGTCGTATAAGTTGCTGGGCAGGCTCCTGCCTGAGTTTAAGTATGACTATAACAGCGTGCACCGCCTGAAACTCTGCATTGAGGGCGAACAGGTGCTCGACTTCCTGATGGGACGCGAACTGCGCATCGTGAAGCGCCGCCAGTTTGATGCCCAGTTGCTGGAGGCTTACCGGCAGAGTGGGGGGCAGTTTGTCAACGAGGCCCTGACGGCCATCGAGGAGCACGACGGCGCGATAGTGGTTACGCTGAAGTCAGGCCGACAGATAGCCTGCGACTATCTGGTGGGTGCCGACGGTGCCAACAGCCGCGTGAGGCGATACCTGAACCCTAAGTCCAGCCACGGCATCCTCTGCATGGAGCAGTATGGGCCGAAGTCGGCTGACAACGCCGTGGTGGGCAACCTGTCGCGCAAGTATCAGCAGGGCTACTACTACAGTTTCCCCAACGAGGCCTACGACGTGCAGGGCTTCGGCGACGGGGTGACCACACCGGAGACCTTCCGCAGCGTACTCAACGAGATGGGCTGCCCCGACCTGAAGGCGCTGGGTGCCTATATCCCCCAGAGCATAGACTATCCCATCCGCGACCGCATCATCCTGATAGGCGATGCCGGCGGTTTCCCCAACCGACTGACCTTTGAGGGCATCTACTACGCCTTCCTCACGGCCAGTCATGCCGCCGAGGCCATCAGCACGGGTCGTCCCTTTGCTCTGGTGAACAAGCAGGTGTTCGACAACAAAAAGAAGGAGGAGCGTGCAGCCCGCTTCTTCTACAGCAATACGGGTCTGACGCTCCTGCGATGGTTGTGTAAGTATTGTTCCGGCTTAGTCGTCTGGCTCTTCAACAAGGCCAGCGACTAACCTTTTAACCTTATTACAGGTTCGGGTTGATCTTGCTCCACTCGGCAATGGGGGGCACGATGTTCAGCGTGACCAGTTCGTCGCGCATCTTGCAGAGGTGCTCATAACTCTGGTCGAGTTTGGCGTTCTCCTCGGCGGTACCCTGAGGAATCTCGTACTTGGCACCCTCGGCGGTCATCGTGGTCTTCATGGCCATCATGATGTGGTCGTACTTGTCGGTCTTCACATAGGTGCCAACGGGGAAGCGGAAGGCCTCACCGCCCATAGCGGCACGAATCATCTCCACCGACAGATAGGCAGGGCTCTGGAACGACGAGCGGCCGCGCAGTTCGATGATCTTGGCACCACCCTTGGTGACGGCGGTCTTCATCTGCTCCCACTCCTCAGCGGGGAACTCGGCCGTGCCGATGATGTCGGTCAGTTTGCGACCGGCGATGGTCACGTGGCTGCCGAAGACGGCCATCTGCTCGCCGTGACCGCCATAGGTGGCGCAGCCCTTGATCTCGCTCTGCTTCACACCGAACTTCTTGGCCAGAGCCGACTGCAGACGAGTGGTGTCGAGACCAGCCAGCGTAGTCACCTGACCGGGCTTCAAGCCGCTGTAGAGCAGGGTGACCAGACCAGTGAGGTCGGCGGGGTTGAAGATAATCACCACGTGCTTCACGTCGGGGCAATACTTCTTGATGTTGAGGCCCAGTTCCTCGGCAATCTTGCAGTTGCCGGCCAGCAGGTCCTCGCGGGTCATGCCTGCCTTGCGGGGAGCACCGCCCGAGGAGATGATGTACTTGGCACCAGTGAAGGCCTTCTCCACGTCGGTGGTAGCCACGATGTTGGCCTCGTCGAAGCCGCTCTGGCGCATCTCTTCGGCCACACCCTCAACGGCGTTTGCTGCCAGGGGAATATCGTAAAGACAGATTTCGCTTGTCAGACCCATCATCAGGGCGGTCTGAACCATGTTAGAACCGATGGCGCCGGCAGCGCCAACAATCACGAGTTTGTCGTTTGTCAAAAATGCCATAATTCTTTAGAGTTTAAGATTTCATTTCGAGCGCAAAGTTACTATAATAAATTGAGAATTGGAAATCGAGGATTGAAAAATTGCGGGCCGCGGCAAAAAAAATGTGGATTATGAATGACGGATTGCAAATTATTTAGTATCTTTGCAAAGTAGAAATGACAAAAACAAAAGCAATATGTACGACAAAGAACGCGGGCTGTACATTGCCCACTGCCAGAACGGCGCACTGAGTATTATAGGAAAAATGGCCAACCGCCACGGACTGATAGCGGGAGCCACGGGAACGGGTAAGACCGTCACGCTGCAGGTGATGGCTGAGACATTCTGCCAGGCAGGCGTGCCCTGCTTCATGGCCGACATGAAGGGCGACCTCTCGGGCATCTCGCAAGCGGGCAAGATGAGCGGTTTCATTGAGAAGCGCCTGCCGGAGTTCTTTCCCGATGGCGAAGCCGTGGAGTTTCAGGCCTGCCCCGTCAGGTTCTATGATGTCTATGGCGAACAGGGCCACCCCATGCGGGCCACGGTATCGCAGATGGGGCCGCAGTTGCTGAGTCGTCTGCTGGGACTCAACGAGACGCAGGACGGCGTGCTGAACATCGTGTTCCGCGTGGCCGACGAGCGGGGCTGGCTCATCGATGACCTGAAGGACCTGCGCTCGGTGCTCGACTTCGTGCAGAAGCACGCCAAGGAGTATGCCACGAAGTATGGCAATGTGGCTGCCGCCTCGGTGGGTGCCATCCAGCGTGCGCTGTTGCAGTTGGAGAACCAGGGTGCCGACAAGTTCTTCGGCCTGCCGTCGTTCAATATCGAGGATCTGATGCAGACACAGGATGGCCGGGGCATCATGAGCGTGCTGGCGGCCGACAAACTGATGATGCAGCCCAAACTCTACTCCACCTTCCTGCTCTGGCTGCTCTCTGAACTCTACAGCACGCTGCCCGAGGTGGGCGACCTGGATAAGCCCAAACTGGTGTTCTTCTTCGACGAGGCCCACATGCTGTTCGAGGGCACCAGCAAGGCTCTGCTCGACAAGATAGAGCAGGTCATCCGCCTGATCCGCTCGAAGGGCGTGGGCATCTACTTCATCACGCAGAGCCCCACGGACATCCCCGAAAACATCCTCGGACAACTGGGCAACCGCGTGCAGCATGCCCTCAGGGCCTACACGCCGAAGGACCAGAAGGCCGTGAAGACCGCCGCCGATACCTTCAGGGCCAACCCGGCCTTCAAGACCGACGAGGCCATCATGAACCTGGAGACGGGCGAAGCCCTGGTGTCACTGCTCGACGAGAAGGGCGCACCCAGCGTGGTGGAGCGGGCCAAGATACTGTTCCCGCTGAGTCAGATAGGTGCCGTGACCGAAGGTCAGCGCAATGATATCATCCGCCAGAGCAGCATCTATGGCCGCTACGACAACCCTGTCGATCGTGAGAGTGCCTTCGAGGTGCTGCTGGCCGAGGAGGAGCGCCAACTGGCCGAGACCGAAGAGGCCGAGGAGCAGGAGCAGAAGGAGAAGGCAGAGAAGAAAGAGGAGAAGAAGAAGCCGGGCATCATGGGCAAGGTGTGGAAGGCTGTGCTCACGGCTGTCACCTCGACCATCGCCACGTTGCTGGGCACGTGGGTGAGCAACAAGGTGTCAGGCAAGCAGACGAAGAGCCGCACCTCGGCCAAGGAGAAGGTTGTGAAGAACGCCACCAGCGCCGCCACCCGCACCATCACCAAGGAACTGACCCGCGATATACTCGGAAACCTGAAGTAGTGATAAGTGAAGAGTGAAGAGTGAAGAGTGAA